>DAOMGA010000178.1:0-4259 GCA_035430085.1 Pseudomonadales bacterium | reverse complement strand
CAGAAGACCCAAAGCTGGGAGATGTCATAGCAAGTCATGTTTATTCTGAAATTCAGTCTCCTTGGGGTAGCTATTTAGAGAACGATTGGGGCCTTGATCCCAAAAACTTTGTTTTTGCGGATGAGAGAAGGCCGCTAGATATCTATAGATCAATATTGAAAATTACGGATGAAAGAAGCCCGGTTTTTTCAATATTAGGCGGTTCTACCACAGTGCTAACTCCAATGGGCAATAAAGCCCCAGCATTGGGAATACTTATGGCAGCTATAGAAAAGGAATTCCCAATTGTTTATGTAGAGTCTATTTCATACTCCATTGACCTTAATGGGCTTCATGATATGGAGGATTGGAATTGTTCTGATAAAATTGCACATGTTTGGTTATGTGGCGACGCATATCTTACGCAAGCCGAGAGTACTTCATGACATTATTAAAGCATAGAAATAAACCATCAATTGTAGGCGCAGGTCTCGTGGCTTTGGATATCGTTGTTTCTCCTAAGTCAAATGAATTTAATTTTATTGGAGTTGGCGGCACTTGTGGAAACGTTATGACGATCATGTCATTTCTTGGATGGGCAAGTTTTCCAATATCTAGATTAAGTGATGATCAAAACTCAAGGAACTTATTAAAAGATTTAAAAAGGTGGGGTGTGTCAACAGACTACACGATGCTTGAACCAACTGCCGATGTTCCTATTATCGTAGAAGAGATATTTACTGATAAAAATGGCAATTCAAAACATAGATTTCATTGGAAGATTTGCCCAAAATGTGGAACATACTTTGATAGTTTTAAGTCAGTAACACTACCAGCGATTGAGCCTATTCAATCTATGAACAGTCCACCAGATGTATATTTTTTTGATAGGGCAACCCCCGCAAATATTGAACTTGCAAGACATTACAAAGATCTAGGATCAATAATCTATTTTGAACCCTCTGCCAAGGCAGATCCAAAGCACTTAAAAAATGCACTTTTACTTGCCGATGTTGTTAAGTATTCCAGCCAAAGATTTCAGGATTCATTGTGTTCTACCTATAAGATTAAGCCTTTTATTGAAATTCAGACCTTTGGAAGCTATGGATTAAAGTTTGCCACAAGCCGTATGAAAAATTGGAGTGAAATATCTGCATTTATCCCAAAATCATTAGTCGATGCGTGTGGATGTGGAGATTGGACTACGGCAGGTTTTATTAGTGAAATCTGTTCTAACGGCAGAGACAATCTTTTAAGGGCGAATGCGGAACAGATTCGAGAAGCATTACGTGTTGGTCAGGCTATGGCATCCTGGAATTGCGAATTTGAGGGGGCTAGAGGTGGGATGTATAGTGTTTCAAAGCCTAATTTCAAAAAGCAAATATCTGATATTTTGAAATATGGAAATTTTAGTTCGACCCACAATGTAAATAAATTTAAAGAATATAATTTGATTTCTGGATTTTGTCCTTCATGTGTAGTGTAAAAATGCGGTTTATTTAACATAAGATGTATTATGCGAAGTTTGGGATGCTTCGCATAAGCTGAAGAAATACAGGAATCGATCCAGAATACTACATCATTTTCTTAGTCTCAATGCGTTTGAAATCACCGAAACTGAACTGAGACTCATCGCAAACGCTGCAATCATCGGCGATAACAGCCAGCCCGTGAACGGATACAGCAATCCTGCCGCCAACGGCACTCCCAGCGCGTTATAGAACAAGGCAAACCACAAATTCTGTTTCATGTTACGCACAGTGGCAGTGGAAAGATGACATGCTTCGGCAATACCGCGCAGATCGCCCTTGACCAAGGTTACCTGAGCGCTACTCATGGCGACGTCCGTGCCAGTACCCATGGCAATGCCGATGTCGGCCTGCGCCAATGCCGGTGCATCGTTGATACCGTCACCGGCCATCGCCACCCTGGCACCGGCCTGTTGCAATGATTTCACCAGCGCCAGTTTATCTTCCGGTTTGACCTCGCCATGCACTTCATCAATGCCCAGCAGCTTGCCGACCGTTCTGGCAGTGGTCGTGCTGTCACCCGTGGCCATGATGACGCGTATACCCAGCGATTTAAGCGCTTCGAGTGCTTGGGCTGTTGTGGGTTTGACCGGATCGGAAACCGCCAGCAAACCAGCCATTTTTCCATCCACTGCCAGACACATCACACTCGCACCGCGAGCGCGTAGCGTCTCTGCCGCCGTGTGCAGGGATTGTGCGGCAACGCCTGTTTTTTCCATTAACACAACGCTGCCTAATGCCAGTTGATGTCCTTCCACAACGCCGGTGACACCCATGCCGGTATCCGACTGGAAAGCATCGGCTTTCAGCAACGGAATCTGTTTTTCACGCGCGGCTTCAACCAGGGCGGCGGCAAGCGGATGCTCGCTGTGCTGGTCAAGACTGGCCGCGAGTTGCAACACACGGTTTTCTTCAAATCCCTCTGCGGGAATTACGCAATCAAACGCGGGTTTTCCTGCCGTCAGTGTGCCGGTTTTATCCACAATTAAGGTATCGATTGTGCGCAAATGTTCGATGGCTGCAGCATCGCGGAACAGGATACCGCGCGTAGCCGCCCTGCCCGTCGCCACCATAATGGACATCGGTGTCGCCAGGCCCAGCGCACATGGACAGGCAATGATGAGCACGGCCACCGCGTTGATAAAACCGTACAGCCAACCCTGCTGCGGCACGAGCAATCCCCAGGCAAACAAGGACAGCACAGCCACACTGACAACCGCCAGCACGAAATACCCAGCCACGACATCGGCCATGCGTTGCAGCGGTGCTTTGGAACGCTGCGCCTGCGCTACCAGCTGGACGATCTGCGCAAGCATGGTCTGCGAGCCGACTTTCTCTGCACGCATCACCAGTGCGCCAGTCGTGTTCAGCGTCGCGCCAATCACGGTATCGCCACTTTGCTTGCGCACCGGCAGCGGCTCACCGGTCAACATGGATTCATCCACGGCGCTACTACCTTCCATTACTACACCGTCTACCGGCACTTTCTCACCGGGTCGGATGCGCAGCTGATTGCCGATGTGGACATGCGTTAACGGGATGTCTTCCTCAGTGCCGTCTTCATTGATACGTCGCGCGGTTTTAGGTGCCAGCCCAAGCAAGGCCTTGATCGCCGCTGATGTGGCCGACCGCGCTTTCAGTTCCAGCATTTGTCCGAGCAGCGTCAACGAAATGATCACAACCGCTGCTTCGAAATAGACACCGACACGCCCCATCGACCGGAAGCTGTCCGGATACACATCCGGTGCCATGGTGGCAACCACACTGTAGAGAAATGCGGCACCGGTACCGGTCGCAATCAACGTCCACATATTGGGACTGCGATTGAGAATGGATTGCGCACCCCGCACAAAAAACGGCTGTGCCGCCCACAACACGACCGGCAGTGACAACAGCAATTCAATCCAGGATTGGGTAGCAGGCGCAAACCAGTGAAAGGAATGCCCGGCCATGGCCAGCGTGGTGACGATCACTGTCAGCGGCAAGGTAAACCAGAACCGCTGGCGAAAATCGCGCAGTTCCGGATTCTCTTCCTCCTCCAGCGACGGCAGCATCGGTTCCAGCGCCATGCCGCATTTCGGGCAAGTACCGGGGCCATCCTGCACAATTTCCGGGTGCATCGGGCAGGTGTATTGCGCCCCTTCCACGGCGGGTGCAGGCGCTGCGTGCTGGCCGAGGAAGCTGGCCGGATTGCCCGCAAATTTCACCTGGCAGTGCTGGCTGCAAAAATGATAGGTAGTGCCCTGGTGCTCATGCCGCCATGGCGAATCGGGCTGTACCGTCATGCCGCAAACAGGGTCAAGTGTCCCGGCAGTCATCTCGGTTTTGGCAGCATGCTTGTGGCTGCAGCAACTGGATTGGGCCGGTTCCCATTGCTGTACCGGTGCTGCGGGTGCCGGGTGGTTATGGCAATGATCTGATGGCTTGTCCTTCATGTCGTTCTCCTCGTGACAGGTTCACGATGCCCACGATAAACTCTGTACCCAACCCCAGAGTCAAGCCTCCCATGCACAAAGTGTCAACCCTGACCATCGGCAAGCTGGCCAAACAGGCTGGCGTCGGCATTGAAACCGTTCGCTACTACCAGTCGCGTGGCCTGATTCCCGTCCCACCGGAAACCGGCAGTTACCGCCAGTACCCGGCAAGCCTGGTTGCGCGTATCCAGTTCATCAAACGCGCACAGGAGCTGGGCTTCTCGCTGGACGAAATCGGCGAATTGCTCCAGCTGGATCAACACACTGACCGCAAAAC
>DAOMGA010000177.1:0-4262 GCA_035430085.1 Pseudomonadales bacterium | reverse complement strand
GGTTTACAATATGGCGATGCCTGGCGCATCACTGCATGAAATATTGCGCAGCCTGCAACATGCCAACACCATTACACCGTTGAAGCAGGGATTGATCGGTCTGGATTTCTTTATGTTTTCTGCTTTTATGGAGCCGGTCAGTGATTTTTCAGAAGACTATTTTTCAGTTGACGCAGCAGGCAATAAAAAGCCGGATACTTACGTGTTGCGCACTTATGCCAACCTGCTGTTCTCTGCTGATGTTCTCGAAAAAAGCAGAAATACCATCCAGGATAGCCAGAAGCGCGCAGCGCCATCGCACGATGACAACGGCATGGTGGCAGTAGCCGCACACAATGCCGCCGCAAAAGACAATGCAGCCATATACAAAGTGTTTGATGCATTTGAAAACAATTACTTCAGAAAAGGTGGCTTCTGGCTGAACGGCCCCAATAGCACTTACACAACCACCAGGAATACAGCCGGCGAATCTACTTACGACGACCTGCGTGCCTTGCTGGATTATATTTATCGCAACAATCTTGATATCCGTTTTGTAATATCCCCATTACATGTACACATGTTACTCGGCATGGATGGCATTGGTTTATGGCCGGCATTCAGCGACTGGAAAAAACAATTGGCAAAAATCAATGAAGAAGTTGCCGCCACCTATCAACAACCGCCCAAAGCCATCTGGGATTTTGCGGTAATCAATGCGATGACCACCGAATGGCTGCCGGAAGATCCGCGCTTGACCACACCCAAAAACGGTTTGCAGTGGTTCTGGGATCCGGCGCATGCCAAACCGGCATTCGGCGATTTGATGCAACAACGCGTATTTATCAGCGGTATTGAAGATATCGGAACACGCTTGCGCAGCAACACGGTAGAGGAACATCTGCAACAACAAACTGCGGCGTTGAATAATTACAAGAGCAACGACACTGTTACGCGCGACAGCATAAAGAAGCGGCTGGAATCACTGAACACCTGGCAGTGGATACAACCTGACAACACAAAATAACGGTTAGATCAGCGGCCGCAGATAAACTCTTTTTCGATAATCAATTAAATAGAAAACCTCACTGTGCTTTTACTCGCTGCTGCTTTTTCTGCTGAGTTTGCTTTGCCGCTGCTTGCATTTTCTTTTTTTGATCCTCGTTCAGACTAGTAAAGAAATCATGTCTTTAACGAGCCGATTCCTCCACGTATTTTTTTACATCCCCTGCAATTTCTTTTGCAAGAGCTTCGACTTTATCTTCGTCATAATTTCCAGATTGCGCCAGAATTTGAATTTCCCTGTATTTTTTTTTCATTTGTTGTTCATGAGAAGCTGTTTGTCTCTGCATTGTCTGCCACGCCTTTTTTTGTTCTGGCGTAAATTGCACGGCTTCTGCTAGCGAAACTCTTTTGGTTTGCTGTGCCACTGAACCTTGCTCTGCTAAATTTGTTTTCGGCAATTCCTCTGCTTTTATCGTTTGCCCAGTCAATAAGACGACTGCTAAAAAAATAGTTCGCGAGACATTTCTACTTATATTCGATTGCATATTCAATCCTCTCTATACACATATTTTCGGAATTATTTCTGTACTTCAGCTTTGATAACATCTGCTTTTCTAGGCTTCTGGATACGAGGAACCACCCCTAGCAATACTCTACCTAAAAATATTACCAATATTCCTTTGGTCAATATCAACGAGTATTGACTGAGCATTGCTATTGTTCGCATACCCTCCCCTCCTCCGTAGGCTTTCATCCATAACGATGCCAATATTTCTATCACTATCAATACAATGGCAGAAGCCAACCAAAACGTGCTGACATAGGCCGCATGCAACCTTTCATTTATTCTAATTTCTTTCAGGAAAACTGCTGAAACAGTCAGACCTATTCCGTATACGAATACTAATTGAGGCAGCACGTATAGCCAAGGATGCAAGTCAATCCAGACTCGTGAAAATATTTGACTCATTAGAACCGCATACAGCATACCGAGGGGTAGTAGTTGCGGGATGAACACTGTAAATCCCAACAAAATTACTGTGTATTGCAGTGAAGTAACCTTTTGCATTTCTATTTCCCCGACCCTGATATTTCAGGGATTTTCACAATAATACTTATCTTTAACTACTAAAAAAAAACCCCTCAATGAGGGGTTTTTAATCATTACAAATCAGATCAGAACTTGTATTTGGCCGTTGCAGAGAACACACCGCCATCATAGTTACTGCTGCTTTGAATGTCATAGTTCACACCAATTTCAAAAGGACCTATTCCGTCCGTCTTGACACCAACGCCACCACGAATTACCCACTCATCCTGATCGGCGCCTTGTGAAGTAAACTCCGTAGCAGGACCTCCGGCGATAGTAAACTTGACGTTATCAGTATTGTTCATAAAGTCATAACCCGCTCCCAAATGTCCTGTCAAAATGACATTCTGCTTAGGAGTGGCCTGGATGCGATAAGCTAAATTTGCACCCGCACCAACGACCAATGAATCACCGTCATACTCTTTAACATGCTCATTGAGCGTAGAGCCTTTTTCAGTAAAGCTGTCCTGATTAATATACACATAGCTGATGTTGGCATTTGGCGTAATAGTCAGATCACCTGATGTGTAGTTTTTGCCGTACTCACCGCGCAGGTTTGTAAACCAACTATCAAAATCAGATTTCGCTTCTTGCATCAACCCCAAATCAGAAAACTGACGCGTTCCATCGTTATTAGCTGAACCATATACACCTTGAGCAGTGAAATAAGTGCTATTGCCAAGATCTTTGCCTGTGTACGCAATAGCCTGAAATACATCGCTATCAATGTGATGGCCACTCAGTCCGTCTTTACCGTCAACATTGTTAGTGCCGTATGCAATGGCACCACCCACTACCAAGCCATCAGACAAGCTAGTATCTGCACCGATCACCGTGCCACGACCATCTGCATCGTATCCATAAACGCCGGCATCATTTGAGCGATCTGAACTAGATCCGTATCCCTTCACCCACAATTTTCCGGGCGCTGACACCATCGCGTCACCTGAAGATAGCCCGGATAATTTACTGCCGCTTTCAACGACATCCAGCACAGAATCCAGAAGTGCACCTGTTGCTTGCAGGTTTTGACCTGACATCAGAGCCGGCACGTCTTCTCCAACGGTACTGCTCATTGAAGTCGTTAAATCAAATCCGTTGCTGCCATTATCAATGGCAGAGAAATTCCAAAGTACGCTGTTATCCGTGACAGAAGGCATACCGCTCAATGGCGCAGAGGAGGATACCAGCACATCAGCCAGAACATCCCCGGATGCAATAGTGGCGCCAGGAGCCAGTGCTACATCAACCGCACCTACAGCCGCTGTGCCAGTAACCGCCAGTTGGCCATAGCTTGACGCGCTGGATACATTGGTTCGCAACACACCACCAGCGCCCAAGTAATCACCAGTAATTGTCATTAATGAAGCGTCTGCAAGAGAAACAACGCCACTGTTGTTCAATCCGCCTGTTACAGTGATGTCATCAGCCATGTTAAATGTAGCGCCGTTGGCTACGTTAAATGACTGTACGTCAAATCCACCTTCGCTAGTAAATACAGCGCCTGATGTGACGTTAACATCTGTATTCTGAGCGTATACATCACCAATCAGGTGGGACTGGGTACCAACAATGTTGATATCACTGACCGTACTACTACTATCAACATAAATAGCGTAATTGCTGCCCTGAATAGTACCGCTGTTTGTAATACCACCGGCAACCGTTGACGTATTTTCAACATAGACGCCAGTGCCCGTGGAGTTAATCGTGCCATTGTTAACAATGGCCCCATTCACTGTGGCTGAATAAATCCCAACGCCGTATTGAGCATTGATGGTGCCGTCATTGACAACATCGCCCGCGACTGTAGCGCTGTACCAAACACCTAGACCCGTGTTCGACGCTGAAATATTGCCAGTGTTGACAACATCGCCTGCTACGTTAGAGTCACTAACCACTACACCATAGCTAACACCTGCAACAGAGCCATTGTTGATGACGTCTCCCGCCACATTACTGCTAGTCACATACATACCGTAACTAGAGGCATTGATCACGCCGTCATTCTGGACATTGCCACCGACAGTGGAACTAGCGACATACATACCGTAACTACCGGCATTGAGCGTGCCGGTGTTGATGACGTCGCCCGTCACATCACTGCTATACACATACATGCCGTCACTAGAGGCATTGATCACGCCGTCATTCTGGACATTGCCACCGACAGTGGAATATGACACAT
>DAOMGA010000176.1:0-4270 GCA_035430085.1 Pseudomonadales bacterium | reverse complement strand
GCATTTTCTTCCAGGAAGCTGAAGCCAAATATCCCGAAAGCATTCTTATTTGCAACCAGTTTTTGTACGATAAGATTATCATTTTCACCGGCATCAACATAAGCGCCATCTTCACGGATACTATCGCATTTTTTCTTGAAATCATCTTTATCAATTTTTTCCAGCGCTTCAAGCCATGCGTATTGTTTGCAAGAACCTTCCATGACCAACTCGACAAAAGAATCACGTGTACCGGAAGTCGGCGGAGGCCCAATCACTTCAATCTTAACTGCTGGTAATGATTTATCGATGTCGCTCCACAACTTGTACGGGTTATCGATCATTTTTTCGTCGCCGTTGGCAGCGGGAATTTGTTTGGCCAGCGCCAGGTAGATTTGCTCACGCGTCACTTTCATCAGCGGAGCCTGTTTGGAATTGGCGAAAGCTATACCGTCATAACCAATCTTGATTTCCACAATCTGCTTGGCACCGTTCTCAAAGCACTTGTCCAGTTCCGACTGCTTGATTCGGCGCGAAGCGTTGCTGATATCCGGGGTATCAATGCCATCACCAGAACAGAACAATTTCATGCCGCCGCCAGTGCCGGTCGATTCAACCTTTGGCGTCTTGCCAGACACCTTGCCGTAACGTTCCGCCACTACCGTCGAGAACGGATAAACAGTGGATGAACCCACAATATTGATGGTGTCACGCCCGGCGGCGTTCACCGCAGTGGACAGGCTGGCAGCTGCCAGCATTGATACAGCGGTACAAACCAGTGTTTTTTTCATGTAATGTCTCCAGTGAACCTGTCAGTGTCGGTAATGATTTACCCGACGCCAGCTTAGATATGCGCGGTGACAAGACTATGAACCTAATGTGACAATAATGTTACAACGAGATACTAGCAGCAGTTTCCGCCGCCACAAATCCGAAAGCCATCGCCGGTCCCAGCGTGGAACCTGCCCCGGCGTAGGAATGACCCATCACCGCAGCGGAACAATTGCCGCAGGCGTACAAGCCCTCGATAACGCTGCCATCTTCACGCAACACACGTGCGTCGGCGTCGGTGAGCAAACCACCCTTGATACCGATATCGCCCGCTACCACCGGCATGGCATAAAACGGACCGGTTTCCAGCGCACCCAGATTGGGATTGGGCTTGCAGGACAGATCGGAGTAATAGTTATCCGATGGGTTACCGCCGCGACCAAAATCTTCATCCACACCCGTCTGTGCAAACCGGTTGAAACGAAACACGCTGCGCTGCAGATTTTGTGCATCAATGCCTATCTGGTGCGCGAGGGCTGACAAGGTATCACCCTTGTAGATCAGGCTATTCCAGTAGCGGGCAGGCACCATCGAATCCGGCATCATGGTGGAAGGGTAAATCGCACCGGCTATGGCAGTCTTCCGGCGATAACGCGCATCAAAAATCATCCAGCACGGCACGGCGCTGCGCTCACCTTCACCCGCCTTATGGTTGGCATACATGCCGTTCACAACATCGATATACGGTGCCGCTTCGTTGGTAAACCGTTCGCCCTGGCTGTTGACGAACATGCTGTGCGGCATACCCTTTTCAAAGACCAGCACATGACCGGGGGCAGACCCGGGCACAACCGCACCGGGCGACCACCATGCATCGTCCATCAAGGCCAGTGCAGGCTTGAGCGGTTCTGCCATGGCCAGCGCATCACCCGTGTTGTGTTTGTTAGCGGCAGACCAGTCAGTTGAGGTGGGCTTGGGCAAATAACGCTGGCGCAACACCGGATTGTTTTCGAAACCGCCCGTACCGAGCAATACACCGTGTCTAGCATGCACAGTGATGCGCTTGCCGTTGCGTTCGACAATCGCACCCACCACGCGTCCGTTATCAACCAGTAATTCTTTTGCCGGACTGTTCAACCAGAGCGGCACTTTGCGCTTCTTCAGGGCAAGACGCAGCGGCGCGACCAGGGCGTTGCCCAGAGTGACACGTGTACTGCGCGGGGCGATCAGGCGCAGCGGAAAGCCGGCAAAGTATAGCGCGGCATTTTTTATCATGGTGAGATAGACGCGCCAGTCACCCCTGACTGCCAGATAAGCATCAGCAGCAGACATATGGAACAAACCGAAAGTGACACACGCCGGATGTGGCGGACGCAATTGACGTAAATCCCATCCCAGTTTCAATGTGCTGAAACGACGCGCCTCCAGCGTGCGCGCACCGGGTTTTGCACCGGGCTCATTGGGATAGTAATCAGAATATTTCGGCAGCGCGTCACACTGCAGATCGCCGCGGTCTTCCAGATATTTCAGCATCTCGGCACCTTTGCGGATAAACATTCGCAAACGTGCTTCTTCCACCACGCCTTTCGTCAACGCTTGCAAATATGCCAGCGCTTCTGCATCGCTATCGGCAACACCTGCCGCCGGCATCAAATGATTATTGGGAATCCAGATACTGCCGCCAGACATGGCTGAGGTGCCACCGTAAAAAGCACTCTTCTCAACCACCAGCGTGTTGAGCCCGAGATCATGGGCGCGAATGGCGCCGGTCAGCGCGCCGGCACCCGAACCCGCCACCAGAAAATCGACCGTAACAATAGAATCAATAGTAGAGGAATCGGCATTAACAGAATCTTGCGATGACACGCGTACTACTCCAGCTTCAGATGAACCATCACAGTCATCATAGTCAGATGATCTGCGCCCTGACAGACGCAGATCAACCTAAGCGGAATGTATAAAAAATTAACAGCGTCCTTTCTTGGCCTGTCCTGGCGGGCAGAAATCGCCATCCTGATTATCACTATGATGTCCGTCATGATCGCCATCATGGTGATCACCTTCCACAGTGATAGGCGGTTTCAATTTAACGTGCGGACCTGTGACTTCACAGCTAGCCAATAATGTCACTGCAAGTACTGTAGTGAGTACAAAAACGATTTTTTTCATTGTAATTCCCCTGATTTTATTAATGATGATCCATTTGATTCGTGATGTTCAAAAACCTGAGTTCTTGCGTAGCTTCATCATCGCTGCCTGCCGCTGTTCAGCAGTCAGCGGTTGGTGAATTTTTTCCGGCAATGCAGCCACCACTGGCATCCGCAACGTTTCCCCTTGCGCCACACGTTCACACAAAGCACGGTAGTGTTTTTCAAATACGGGCAGCGCCGTTTTTTCAGTCTGGCTCGCCAGAAAAAACCAGTCGCTCGCTGCACCCGCCAGATACACCGCCGGGTGTGACCACTGCTGCTCCACTTTGGGTGATGGCGCCAGACATGCCTCACGGTAGGCATCACGCGCATCCGGCAAACCCAGTGCATTCGCGCCCAGATATTTCAGCACGCCGTGCACAGTAGGCAAGTATTCGGATTCCTGCGTCACACGGCGCACCGCTGCAAGAATCTGCTCAGGTTTGTAATGTGCGAGATGTTGCATCCACAAACGTTTTGCCAACATCAGCTTTTCCTTGTCGGGAAACGCTTTCTGGTATTGGTTGTGATAGACCAGCGCAAACTCGGCAAACATCTGGTTCACCGCATTGACGACAGCCTCACGCTCAGAGTCCGTCTGCCCAACTGCGATCGGTGTGTGTTGCGATAAATCCATCGGTTTCCCCTTGCCAAGGCTGTTGGTGACGACGCGCCCAGCGGTATTTTACATGGTGCAAAAATTTGCTATTCCAACTGTTGTGCACTTGTTTGCTATCCGACCAGTACAACACAAATTCGCTGATCTGCGCGCGCGCAAACGCTTCATCAATTGCAGCCATCTGCAAAATATCGAACACATCCAGTGACGGTTGCCAATCAGCTGTGATCGGGCGCGGTGTCGGATCATTCGCCAGCTTCGCGGTAAAAATAGCCCACTGGCGGCGCACGTGTTGCAGGAATTTACTGTCCCACGTGCTCGACAACTCACCGCGTTCACGCCAGTACAAAACAAACTCCGGCACACTGTCATCAATGAACTCGCGATTCACGCCGGCGCGCTCCAGTATTTCGATGGCATCCGGCCCCGGCCACCAGCCCGCTGCCATGCCGGTATTCTGGCGCAGCTTGGCACCGTGCAATTTATGATCGCGCCACAAGCGCTGCACATGTTTCTGGAAACGGCCATCCCAGGAATGATGCGCTTCACCGCGATCACGCCAGTAACGCACAAACTCCGGGATCTGCTGCTGTATAAATTCTGAAGTGACACCCCATTGCATCAACTGTCGCAACATCTCGCCATCCGGTTGCCAGCTGGGCGCTATCAGCGCTGCACGACCCACTGCTGCCGGAGCCAGTTTGGTCTTCGT
>DAOMGA010000175.1:0-4279 GCA_035430085.1 Pseudomonadales bacterium | reverse complement strand
TGTTGCAGCAACAAATGCCGGAGCATACTTTCATTAATGCTTCGATCAGTGGTGAAACCAGTGGCAATGGGTTGGCGCGCCTGCCTGCGTATTTGCAACAGCACGAACCGGATGTGCTGGTGATTGAGTTGGGTGCTAATGATGGATTGCGTGGTTTTCCGGTGGTGATGCTGCGCAATAATTTGCAAGCGATGATTGATCTGGGAAAAAAATCGGGTTGTCACATTCTGTTACTTGGCATGCAAATTCCACCGAATTACGGTGCGCGTTATGCCAAACAGTTTTCAGAAACCTATGTGCAGTTGGCAGAAATAAATGCTACTGCGCTCGTGCCATTTTTATTGCAAGCCATTGCAGGTGATCCCGCACATTTTCAGGCAGACCATTTGCATCCGACAGCTGCAGTACAACCACAAATTCTTGCCACTGTGAAGCCTGCACTTGAACCCTTGCTTGAATCATTGCGTGAACCATGATGCCTAAGGATGTTGCCACACTATTGCAGATGGATTGGCAACATATTTGGCATCCTTATGCTGCAGTGAATAGCACGTTGCCGGTTTATCCTGTGCAGTCAGCGCAGGGTTCTACGCTACATCTCACCGATGGACGTTTGTTGATTGACGGTATGTCATCGTGGTGGAGCGCAATTCACGGCTACAACCATCCGGTATTGAATGCGGCTATTGAAAAACAATTGCAGTCCATGGCGCATGTCATGTTTGGTGGGCTGACGCATGAGCCGGCTGTACAACTTGCCAAAACGTTGGTTGATATCACGCCAACGCCGTTGCAAAAAGTTTTTTTCTCCGATTCAGGTTCGGTTGCTGTGGAAGTCGCATTAAAAATGGCTTTGCAATATTGGCAGTCGAAAGGGCAATCAAAGCGAACAAAATTTCTCAGTCTTGCCGGCGGTTATCACGGTGATACTTTTGCCGCGATGAGTGTCTGTGATCCGGTCACAGGTATGCATCATCTTTTCAGTGGCATATTGGCACAGCAGTTTTTCGTGCCGCGCCCTTCTGCGCGTTTTGATGAATCATGTCCTGATGCAGATATTGCACCGTTGGCTGCCGTCTTGATGCAGCATACGCATGAGATTGCGGCGGTGATTCTCGAACCCGTAGTGCAAGGTGCCGGAGGGATGTGGTTTTACTCGCCGCAATACTTGCGACGTGTACGTGCCTTGTGTGACCAGCATAATGTACTCTTGATTGCAGATGAAATTGCTACCGGTTTTGGACGTACCGGCAAACTGTTTGCTTGTGAGCATGCGCAGATTTCACCCGATATTCTTTGTCTGGGTAAGGCATTGACAGGTGGTTACATGACGCTGGCGGCTACGCTTTGTACGGATCATGTTGCCGATACTGTATGCAATGGCGGCGCCGGCGTATTGATGCATGGCCCGACATTTATGGCGAATCCTCTCGCCTGCAGTGTTGCCAATGCCAGTATTGCCTTGTTGCTATCGCAAGACTGGCAAGCCAATATTCTACGTATTGAGAAACAGTTGTTTGATGGATTAGCGCCTGCCCGAGAGTTCTCAGGTGTTGTTGACGTGCGTGTGCTGGGTGCGATAGGTGTTATCGAATTAGCAAGACCGGTGGATATGGAAAAAATTCAGCCGATGTTCGTCGAGCAGGGCGTCTGGATACGCCCTTTTGGAAAACTGGTTTACGCTATGCCGCCGTTCGTGATTACGGATAACGAACTGCAAAAACTGACCAAAAAAATCATTAACATTATTGGCAAGTATTTAACTAGCTAGAATTTAACTGGCTAGAATTTAACTGGAGAGTATCTACATGTCTGAACTGTACCCTGCTATCAAACACCTGCACATGCTGCTGGCTGTGATTTCTATCCTGTTTTTTCTTTCTAAGAGTGGCCTGCGCTTTGCAAATTCACCATTGTTAAACAACAAGCCGATTAAAATTGTCCCCCATGTAAATAATGGCTTGTTGATTCTGTTAGGGATATTGCTAACGGTTATTGCAGGTTTTAACCCGGTTACGAATTTGTGGTTGCTGGCTAAACTGTTATTGTTGCTGGGCTATATTGCTTGTGGTGTGTTTGTTATCAAGTGGAATGGTGGCAATGCATTGCGTGCGCTCGGTTTATTGGTAGGGTTGGTGTGTTTTGCCGGCATGGGCATGCTGGCTGTCGCCAAGCCTTTCTGAAGTCGACCTTTCTAGAGTCGGAATAATAGTCATGCAAAAACAGAAAGCCATTGAAAAAAATGTCCGTGATGCTTTTTCACCACTACATCTGGAGCTTTTGAACGAAAGCTACATGCACAGTGTGCCTGCTGGCAGTGAATCTCATTTCAAACTGGTGTTGGTATCTGAACAGTTTTCCGGTTTGCGTTCTGTTGCGCGTCACCAGAAAGTCTATGCGGTATTGGGTGAGTTGATGCAACAGATTCATGCTTTGGCGCTGCACACTTATACACCGGAAGAATGGCAGGCGCAGGGCGTTGCGCCGGAATCGCCAAAATGTCTCGGTGGCAGCAAGCACGATCATCACTGATGCAAATAGTATCCAGATGCTATCTGTGTTTGTTGATGTTTTTGCCGTGCCTTCTGTTTGCGAGTGAATCTGATAGGAAAAACCTGCTAGCAGATAATCATTTTTCCCGTGGCGTGCGCATCACGCCACCTGCCAATATTCGGTTTGGATTTTTGCCACAAAATATTACCCGCGCTGCCCCGGTGTGTTTGCCACTGCGAGATTGCTCACAGCAACCGGTCTGGCAATTGCAGCAGTGGTCTAATGCACAGGATATTGCTGACACAGTCGATTCCCAGCTCGCGTGGACACTGCAAGATAATACGGCGCAAGTGCAGAAACGCCTGCAGTTAGCGTCCGGCGAGCCATTGCAGGCAGATGTCATCCTGGAAATGAACGGGCTCAGTGAATTTATGGCGCGCAGTGAAGATGGCGTGCCGCGCTATTTGCCTGATCTCGGTAGGCCGTGGCCACACTGGTTGCTCTCGCAGCCATTGAATAGTGGCCGTCTGGTGCAATACCGTCAGTTAATGCTCAGTGGGCAGGTGCGCTTGCTATTTGATATGCCACAGTATCGGATGGGCTATGATCCTGGGCTGCATGCAGCGCGACTCGTGTTGGCGATCACAGTGCGCAATCGACTGACGGGAGACTACTTCTGGCTCACTTTGCCGTTGTACGACGATAGGCACCCACACAGTGGTTTTGGTTGCCAGAAATGTACAGATGGCGATCAATGCTTCACGCCCCAGGCGTTGACGGATGCAGGGTTGTGGCGCTGCCCTGAGGATCGCGTGGGCGAGCAATGGTGGCGTAATGAAAAGCCGGGTACTGCGCGCATGATTTTTCGCATGCCCACTCGTCACTTTGTGCATGGTGATGTGCGACATAACGGCTGGGTGCAGGTAGGCGGTGATGTGTTGCCATATGTACAGGCTGGCATTGAAGCGGTACGACAGCGTGAAAATGGTCGACGATTTCCTGCGGATCTTTTTTTCTACGAGCTAGGTCTTTTTTCGCTGGGTTGGGAGATAACAGGTTTTAATCATGTGTCAGCGGGTATGCGTAACTGGCAGCTTGAGGCGATCCCTTAAGTACATGTATCTAGCGGTTTTTCCCTCGTTGTTAACGGTTTATGCGAGTGGTTTTGCCGGGCTGTTCTGCAATCATGCGCGTCTGTATTCCAGACAGTTTTTTCGATGCGTGTATTGCTGTTTTTCTGTTGTTTTCTGGTGCTTGGCCTGTGGTTGGCTCCGTCCACTGTGGGCGCGGATGCCAGCAATGCCGGTGAGCATGCGGAGATGCTGGATACCTCCTTACAAGCAGTGGAGTGGTACACCAACGAAGCGGTGCGCAAAGCATTGCAGGCAGAGAGTACAGGCGATAGCGCAAATGCCAGGTTATTTGGCAACAAGGCGATTGAGTCAGATCTGAAAGCGCAGGATTTGCGCAATGAAACAGCCAATGCATGGTTGGCGGCTGATAAACCTGCCAGTGCACAAGCCACCTGGCATCGGGCGGCCGATATGGCGAAAGAGCGTGCAGCCATGTTGGGAAATCGCATCCCGTTGTTACAGCAGCAGTGGCAAGCCGACACTGCGGACACACCAGCTCGACGTGAGCATGAGATTCTTTATCTGCAAGCCGTATTTCTGACGGCGCAACAATGGGCGCTGGTGGTGCAATTTTCCAGATCTGCCGCTGATCCAGAACAGGTGCAATTTGCCATCCAGCAATTACAAAACCTGTTACCGCCGTTGCAACGGGA
>DAOMGA010000174.1:0-4309 GCA_035430085.1 Pseudomonadales bacterium | reverse complement strand
GACGATTGTTCTCCATCAATGTATTGCGGTAAGTATCCAGCAGATCTTGACGCGTCATATTTTGTAGCGCAGCAATCTGCTGTTCACGTTGATCAAAATGCGTATAGCCCAAGGTCATGTCATTCCAGAATTCTATAGATTGCTCCGACAGATTTTTGGGTTTCTCCTGCAATTGTGTCAGCAATGCCTGACGCTGCTCTTCAAACCACTTGTCATCGCTAGCACTCACCACTGCAAAATACTGCTGGATAAATGCATTGATGCGTTGATTGATATCACCAATGCCATGTGTAGGCGATTGCACCAGAAATATTACGCCCGGCACACGTGCCAGCGGCAAATAACTGCCACTCACGATATAACCCAATTGTTGCTCCGTGCGGAGAGACTGGAAAAATGCTGACTGCAACACTTGGGCCAGCATTGCCATACGCACCTGCTGCACCACATCATCACCCGGCGCCTGAAAATATTTGATCACCGCGGCATCACTGTGTTCCATTTCATCTACAAATAGAAAAGGCTCACTGGCTGGCGGCAATTCCACCACACGCGCTGGAATATCCGACATACGTGGAGAAGCCAGATTCAGGGTGCTCTCGACAATTTTCGCCAACTTGACGGCTTCAGCCTCATAAAAATTACCGTAGATCAACACATCCGCCACAATGGCGCGAGAAAAATCCAGCACATAATCCTGCACATCTTTCAACGTCAATGTTTGCAAGGTATTGAGATATTCCTCGCGGCTCCAGTAACCATATGTGAGGGTGACCGGCACATCCTGCATCAATTGCATATATGGTGATCGCTTGCCTGCATTCTTTAACTCGTCCTCCCACTGCGCCTTGACCAATCGGAATCGCGCTTCATCAAACACCGGATTCCTGAATGTATCCATCACCGATTTAAGCAACAGCCCTTGTTTGTCGCTGTAACCGGTCAGCTGGAATGCAATCCCACGCGAACGTTTGCTGATAACAAAATCCAGACCACTCAAATGCGCGGTATAGAGGAGCGAATTAAGACGATCATTCAACAAGCGAACAAATAATTCAGACATGGCTGCTTCGCGCGCGGAAGCGGAGGCATACCGGCTGCGTGCATAGACCATGACACTACCTTTCGGCACTTTGAACTGCACATCCTGCAGGAACCATAAATTATAGTTATCCGTCGATACTATATTTTTCGGCACTGCACTATTTCTTGATGCCTGGTTTTGCTCGCTTTTCATCATCAGCATGGGTGAAGGCTTGACCTTCAACTTATCAGGAATAAACGGGTTTTTTTCCGGCATATTGATGCCAGAAAAAATATGCGCCTTGCTCCACAGCGACAACACATCATCACTGATTTTCTCTACATGATACGGCGTACCGTAATACTGGGATGTCTTGTCTGCTTGAATGTCCGGCGCACTGATTATCATCAATACATTCTCCGGATTTAACAGCGCCAGAATGTCATTGATCTGATCAGCATCCATTTTTTCCATCAGATACTCACCACGCAACACATCCGCTGGCGGGTAATAGTGCAGGTTGTTCGCCAGCTCGCTCACATAATCCATCGCATCCTGTTTCTCATGAAAGCGGAAATCGAGTTCATTGAGCGCTTTCTGCTCCTCGTATTGCCATTCGATAACACCCTTGTCTTTCAACACATCGACTGCCTGGAAAAACATCATGGCGATATCATCAACATGCTGGTATCCATCCTCGGTCAGCTTGATGGTGACATCAAATGTTGCGCCAAATCGATTGGAAAGCCCCGCGCCCGCAGACAGACTGTCAGCCCAGCCGCGCTGCTTCAATGCAGCGAATAAACTGCCCTCACCTTCATGCCCTAATAAATATCCCAGATACGCATCGGGCTTCACACGGTATAAGGGTTGCAGCGATGGCAATGGAAATACCAGCTTGAGCTTGCGCTCATCCTTGTTGGATTTCATCGATACACGGGACGGCAGCAATCCATCACGGAATACACGTCTGGCACTATTATCAACCTGCAATTTCTTGTCAGGCACTGCCTGAAATAATTTTTCCACCATAGCCTGCAATTCAGGCAAGGATTCTCGCCCCAATACCACCAGCGTCATCATATTGGCGGAATAGTGGCGTTGGTAAAATGCCAGCAAGTCATCGCGCACTTTGCTGTTGGCTGTATCGGACAGCGTCGCCAGACTTCCTACGGAAAATGTGGATGCCGGGTTACTGCTATCAAACATTTCACGGAGCACATCCCACGAACGTCGCTCATCATCGCGAATACGCGCCTGGTATTCAGAGTTCACTGCATTTTTTTCTCGCTCGACAAAATTGCCTTCAAACAGCGGCGAGATGAAGAATTGTGAAAACCGGTCAAGAGCTGGCTGCAATTGTTGCGGATCAATATCAAAAAAGTAGTTGGTATGCTCCAGCGCAGTAAACGCGTTATGTGAGCCACCATGCGCATTAATAAATGTCTGGTACTCGCCCGATTGCGGATATTTTTCTGTGCCGAGAAACAGCATATGTTCAAGAAAATGCGCGAGCCCCTGGCGATGGCGGGGATCACTGCTGCTGCCGACAGCGACATCCAGTGCTGCTGCAGATTTATCGGTTTGCGGATCCGATATCAGCAACACTTTCATGCCATTGCCCAATACCAGATTGCGATACGCCCGCGAATCAATTTCACCTTTTACCGGGTTATCCAGCACCTTCGCCGCTGCTGGAATCACTTTTTCGGTAGGTACTTGCTCTGCGTGGATCAACAATGGGCTGAAAGCCAGCCACCATCCCGTCAACAACACCAGCGACTGTCGAATCGTGCATCGAGTCATGAGAATCCTTTTAGAAAACATGGTGCAATCAGAAAAACATTAAACATTACGCAACAACAGGTAGCGATAAACGCCATTCTCTTCCACTGCTTCGAGTAGGGAATTACCGCTTTGTTCCGCAAATGCTGCGAAGTCACGCCAGGAACCCGGATCGGTAGCGATCACTTCCAGCGATTGCCCTACCTCAATATCACGCAAGGCCTTGCGCGCCTTGAGCAAAGGCAGCGGGCATGCCAGGCCGCACACATCGAGACGCACAACGGGACATACAATGGGACAACCACTCGACGGCTCTTGAGTCATACGGCTTTCTACCTGAGGCGCTTTCACTTATTAAAACGCCGCGGTTCTTAACGGCGCTTTCACATCTTGCTGGTAGTATATCCCAGCCATGTCAGCCTCATCCGGACACACAGACCACACATGATACCTCTACGCCCACTCGCCATGACTCTGTTGGCTTTCATGCTGACGGCCATCACGCTACCCACAGCAGCACAACAGAACGGTCAGCTCATGCTGCCTGAACTCGGTGACGCGATATCGGGCATGAGTTCACGTGAGCAGGAATACATCCTCGGTCAGACCTGGCTGCGCATCTACCGCTCCAGAGTGCCGGAATCCCGCGATGATCTGATGTACGACTATCTGGAAAAATTGCTGGAACGTATTTCCAGCCATTCAGCACTGGAAGATAAGCGGCTGGAATTGATTGTAGTGGTCAACCCGACATTGAACGCCTTTGCCGTGCCGGGCGGGATTGTCGGTGTCCACACCGGCATTTTCCTGTTTGCCGATAACGAGCAACAGCTGGCGGGCGTGCTGTCTCACGAACTGGCTCACTTGTCGCAGCGCCACTGGGCACGCAGCATGGAAAAAGCGCAGCAAAACAGCATTCCCACCATGGCCGGTATGTTGGCGGGGCTCGCGCTGCTGGCTACCGGTACGGATGCCGGTATGGCTGCCATCATGGCGACGCAAGCCGCCAACATGGAATCACGCTTGCGTTTCAGCCGTGAAAATGAAGCAGAAGCCGACCGTGTGGGTATGCAGACCATGGTCAATGCTGACATGAATCCACGCGCCATTCCCGATATGTTTGAAGGCATGCAACGCGCCACGCGCTATATGGGCGATCGCCCGCCGGAATTTTTACTTTCGCACCCGGTAACAGAAAAACGCATAGCGGATTCCCTCAACCGTGCGGAACAATATCCTGCAAAACAATATGTGAACAATCCCGATTACCAATTGATCAAAACACGCGCGCGACTGGCACAAGCAGAAAATGCTTCTGTTGCTGCCCGTATGTTCCAGAATGAAATGCGCGGCGAAAATAATGAACCGGATGCCAGCCGTTATGGTCTGGCGTTAGCGCAAATGGCACAACGCCAATTCAACGAAGCTGAAATATCACTCAAACCACTGCTGGAAAAACACCCGGACACCCTGTATTTCGATCTGGCACAGGCAGGTATT
>DAOMGA010000173.1:0-4318 GCA_035430085.1 Pseudomonadales bacterium | reverse complement strand
GGGATATTACAGTGAAGAACGCGGCACGAATATCCTGGACTCCGGCGCGCCGTTTTATGACACCTATGAATGCGCAGATGGTGAATTCATGGCTGTGGGCGCAATTGAACCGCAGTTTTATGCTGCACTGCTTGCAGGTCTCGAACTCGACACAAGCACCCTCCCCGCACAAATGGATATGCCGCAGTGGCCTGCACTGAAAGCACTATTCACCACAACATTTAAACAAAAAACGCGCGCTGAATGGACGGCTATTTTTGAACAGCGCAACGCTTGTGTCACACCCATCCTGAAAATGTCGGAAGTCATTCACCATCCGCATATTGCAGCACGCAGTACATTGGTGAACATCAATGGAAAAGTACAACCGGCGCCAGCGCCCCGTTTTAGCAGAACCCCAGGCCATATCAGCTGTGCGGCAGCCACAATTGGCGAACACACTGACGAAATACTGGATTCACTAGGTCTGGATAGCAAAGCCCTGCGAGCAAGCGGTGCGGTATGCTGATTTTTTTACCTTACAGAGGATAGAAAATGAAAGAAAGAGCGTATATCAATCCTGATGGTAGTGTAAAAGCAGAAATTATTGCCGAACAACAAGCTTCACTCGCCATGTCAGCACAACGCCATAATGTCGATCCAGAACTGGTCGACGCCCTGATGGAAGAAGTGAACAAACACGGCTATGTGATTATTCCAAATCTTGTTTCTCGTGAACTGATGGACAACATCAAAGCCGAAATCATTCCCCTGCTCACGCACGATGGCCGCAATGAATTTGAAGGTCACAAAACGCGACGCATCTATTCCGTCATTGAGAAAACGTTGGCACTGAACCCGCTGCTGGAACACCCTTTGATCATGGCACTGCTCGACAGAGTTTTGCTACCCAATTATTTATTATCACAACTGCAAGCTATCAATATCCTGCCAGGTGAAACATCACAACCACTGCATTGCGACGATGGTTTTTATCCGATACCAAGACCGCGCAAACCATTTAGTGCAGCAACGATCTGGGCGATTGATGATTTCACTGCAGACAATGGTGCAACAGTGGCGATTCCCGATAGCCACTTATGGGGCGATGAACACCCGGGCGATGGAACTGGTTTCAATCTGGTATCCGCCGTTATGCCTGCTGGCTCTGTATTATTTTTTCTCGGCACGCTCTGGCATGGCGGCGGCGCCAACAATAGCGATGGCGCACGTATGGCAGCCACCGCGCAATACTGTGAGCCATGGGCACGCCAACAGGAAAACTACAGCCTCGCTATTTCGAGAGAAAGAGCCAAACTTTGCAGTGAAAAAATACAACGCATGCTCGGCTACAGTATGTTCTTTCCGTTTATCGGCTTCGTAAACGGCAGAGACCCCATTCGTTTGCTAAAAGATTAAACCTCTCATTGAAAATTACAGAATCACACGAGGAAAAAACATGGCTAATTTACAAAAATATGCAGTGCACCCGGACTACGCAAAAATGCCATCCATGCCGTTTCCATTTAACGGCATTGTAGTCGGGCTGCTTAACTTCTGGGTGGAGTTTGATGCCCAGCGACAAATGAAAAAAGTGAATGCGCGTATCGCCAAACACTGGGTGCCATCAGCAGATCGCCAGTACTTCCCCGTTTATGAATTCCGCCCCCGCAACGCACACCCTGAAGAAAAATTGCCTGCCGTTGTCTATTACCATGGCGGTGCTTTCGCGATCACTTACGCCTCTTCACACGCGGTGAACGTGGCTGAATATGCCAATCGTCTGAATTGCGCTGTATTCGTGGTGGATTACCGCTTGGCACCGAAACACATCTTCCCGAAAGGATTCGAGGATTGCTATGCCGCGATGGAATGGGTGCATGACAAGGCTGACTGGTTGCACGTTGATCCAGAGCGCATTGCTGTAATGGGTGACAGTGCTGGCGGTTGTTTCTCCGCTGGTGTTGCACAAAAAGCTTTTGATGAAAAACGCATCCAGCTGCGCGGTCAGTGTCTGATCTACCCTGCTCTCGACAACAGCTGCTCGACTTTCTCTGCAACAAACTTTACTGACGCACCGATTTTCAACGGCGTTGCTAACAAGCGTATGTGGGAAGTTTATTTACCCGGGTATTCAACGAGCAATGCCCCTCCCTATGCAGCACCGGCAAATCGCCAGGATCTCACAGGACTGGCGCCTGCTTTTGTTGAAACAGCTGAATTTGATCCGCTGCGCGATGAAGGTGAAGCCTATGCAAAACGTCTACAGGAAGCCGGCGTGCCAGTAACGGAACACAACCCCAAAGGCACCATACACGGTTATGACATGATGAAGCCGAATGCGCTTGCGAGGGAAGCCATAGAGAAACGCTGTGAATTCCTGAAAAAAATACTGGAGTAACCTTATGAGTAGAAAAGCACATATTGTCGGTGTCGGTGAAAGCCAGTACACAAAATGGGGCAAGATCGGCGACATCACCGAACATGCGCTCGCCCTGCAAACCATCATCACTGCCATCACCGATGCCGGATTAAAAGTCAGCGACATCGATGGCCTCGCGTCTTTTGCCGAAGACCGCAACGAAGGAATATTTATTGCGGCTGAGCTCGGCATTCCGGAATTGCGTTTTTCCAACATGGTATGGATGCCGGGCGGTGGCGGCGGTTGTGCTGCTGTATCCAATGCAACCATGGCGGTAGAAACCGGTCAGGCAGAAGTCGTAGTCGTATATCGCTCATTGTGCCAGGGTCAATACATGCGTTTTGGTCATGCTGCAGAACTGATGGTGAATAGTGCAGCCCTTGCTGCTGAACCACCACCGGTTACTTTCTCGCAAGCCAACACGATGATGCTGGCCGCCATGGGGCAAGTCATGCCGTTCGGCATGTTGACGGGCGCTGCTGCATTTGCGCTGCCATTCCGTCGCCACATGCACAAATATGGCAGCACCAGTGAACATCTCGGCAAAATTGCTGTCGCGTTTCGCGAACACGCCAATCGCAATCCGCGTGCAGTGATGCAAGATAAAACCCTGACGCTGGAACAACATCAGGCCAGCCGCATGATTGCCGATCCATTCCGTTTATTTGATTGCTGCATGGAAAACGACGGCGCCTGTGCTGTCGTGATCACCACTGCAGAACGCGCGAAAGATCTGGCTCGTGCGCGCAATCGCAAGATGGTCGAGATTGTTGCCAGCGTGCAAGGCGCACCAAAAGGTTATTCCTTCGGTTCATTCACTAACGCAAATATTGACGACGATATTTATGCCACCGGCGGCAACACCCAGATGGCTGATCACCTGTGGAAAAAAGCCGACATGAAACCTTCCGATATCGATGTTGCACAAATTTATGATCACTTCACCGGTTCTGTTTTGATGCAACTGGAAGATTTCGGTTTCTGCAAACGCGGTGAAGGTGGTGATTTTATTGACAGCGGCGCACTCAGCGCGAATGGCGGATCTCTGCCTACCAATACATCCGGCGGCAGCTTGTCTGAAGCGTATATGCATGGTCTGAATCACGTACTGGAAGGTGCACGCTCGCTGTGGGGCGAATCCTGCAATCCCGTAAAAGATGCAAAAGCCTGTCTCGTCACGAGCGCGGCTGGCGTACCGTCATCAGCACTGTTGCTGCGCGCACATTGAACAGGAGAAACCGACCATGACATCATCCACAACCCGCTGGTTTCCCAATTCAATGCCTGCTCCGATCGTTGATCATCACACCCTGCCGTGGTGGCAGGCCTGTGCTGAGCACAAATTGACTGCACAACGCTGCACACAGTGCAACCACGCACAAATTCCTCCTGCGCCAATTTGCAGTGAATGCCATAGCAACAGTTTTGAAATGACCGAACTGAATGGCAAGGGCACGCTGTACACCTACACAGCTGTGTATCAACCGATTGCAATGGAACAGACACTACCGTTTTTTATCGCGATCGTTGAGCTGGATGTCAGCGGCACAGCCTGCAAGAACAGCGTGCGCTTGATGACCAATATGGTGGACTGCGCAGACAGTGATTTGCAGATCGGCAAACCGGTACAAGTCGCGTGGGAAACCATGAGCGAGTTTGTCTCTATTCCCCGTTTCCGTTTTGTTTGAGGAGAACAGTCATGCCCTTGCCTATTGATATCGATTTGTTCAAGAAAAATCCGCAAGCACTCGACGATTACCTGCAGAGCTGGATCGGCCACAAGATGAACACCGATGGCACAAACTACGCACCGGATCCGGTCAACATGCCGATGATCCGCCATTGGCTGGATGCCTTTGATGACCGCAATCCCGTGTATGAAGACGAATCCAGCGCGATGAATTCACGTTTCAAGGG
>DAOMGA010000172.1:0-4318 GCA_035430085.1 Pseudomonadales bacterium | reverse complement strand
AGTATGATTTTTATCGGCATCGTTGTGGGTCTTACGGTTATGTTGGCCAGCCGGATTCCCGGCGGCTTCGTGCCGGAAGAAGATCAGGGCTTTATCTTACTGAATGTGCAGTTACCGGATGCATCATCACTGGAACGCACAGATCGCGTCGCGCAAAAAATCGAGACTATTCTCGCTGCTAATCCGCACATCAGCACATTCACCACCGTGACTGGGTTTTCCTTGCTCACAGGTTCAACAGCATCGAACACCGCTTTTTTCTTTGTGTCGTTAAAACCGTGGGCGGAGCGGCATACCGCTGAATCGCATGCCAGCGGTGTAGTAGCCGCCATTAATGCAGCGATGGCAAAAGAAGTACCCGGCGCGATGGCGATGGCGTTTGGTCCACCGCCGATTCCTGGTTTGGGAACGGGCGCAGGTTTTACCATGATGCTGCAAGACCGATCGGGTAATTCGCCAGAATATTTATCGCAACAAGCACGCTTGTTTATTCAGGCTGCGCAGAAGCGTCCGGAAATTGGGCGCATCTATACTTTATTCAGCAGTAATGTACCGCAGATCTATGCCGACATTGATCGTGAAAAAGCACTGAAACTCGGCGTTGCACTCGAAGATGTGAATACCACACTCGGATCACTACTCGGCAGTTCCTATATCAATGACTTCAACCGCTTCGGTCGCGTGTATAAGGTGTATGCGCAAGCTGAACCGGAATTCAGGCGCAACATTAAAGATCTATCACTGTTTTTTGTGCGCAGTAAAACCACCGGCGACATGGTGCCTCTCGACACGCTGGTAAAAAGCAAACCGATTTCTGGGCCAGAATTTACTAACCGTTTCAATCTGTTTCGTTCTGCAGAACTCGGCGGCATACCTGCGCCAGGTTACAGTTCTGCGGATGCGCTCAAGGCATTGGAAGAAGTAGCAAAAGATGTATTGCCACCGGATATGAGTTACGAATGGTCTGATACATCTTTTCAGGAAAAACGCGCAGAAGGTACAGCCGGTATTGTGTTTGTGTTTGCCATGTTGATGGTATTCCTGATTCTGGCTGCACAATATGAAAGCTGGGCTTTACCATTTTCTGTCATTCTCGGTACACCGTTTGCAGTCTTTGGTGCATTCTTCAGTTTGTGGCTGGCACGCCATTTCAGTACCAGTTATGTCAACAATGTATTTGCGCAAATCGGTTTGATCATGCTGATAGGACTGGCGGCAAAAAACGCCATCCTGATTGTTGAGTTTGCAAAAATGAAACGCGAAGAAGGCATGGATATTATTCCTGCCGCACTGGAAGGTGCGAAACTGCGTTTGCGTCCGATTCAGCCTTTGCGTTCATTCTCGGCGTAGTGCCTTTGCTCACCGCAAGCGGCGCAGGCGCGGAAGCGCGCAAGGTTATGGGCATGACGGTGTTTGCTGGCATGTCTGTAGCAACAATACTGGGAATTTGTCTGGTACCGGTTTTGTTTGTGGTGATCGAAAAAGTGGTGTCGCGTTCCGGCAATAAGGGAGATCACTGATCATGCTGATGCGTCAATCAATCAAATGCCTGTCAATCAAGAGTTTGTCAATCAAGTGCATGCCGCTGTTCATTGCAGCGAGTATTGCTGGTTGCACAGTGGGTCCGGATTACCAGCGTCCGACACTCGATATTCCTGCACTGTTTCGTGGTGAAGAATATAAAGCTGCCAATCAGAAAATAGAATCAACGGTGACATTGGGCGATGTCGCATGGTGGCAAGTATTCAGCGATCCAGCACTGATCCAGTTGATCAATGACGGTCTCGCCAACAACCATGATTTGCGTATTGCTGCAGCGCGTGTCGATCAATACCGAGCGCAAGCCGGTGTCGTGCGCGGCGCACTATTTCCGCAGATTAATGCCGGGCTGGGTCGTAGCGCGCAAAATGGTTCTCTATTGTCTGATCCGTCCAGCAGCGCAAACGATGATACTTTCCGTAACTGGGATGGCAGTATTCAGGTAGCTTGGGAACTGGATTTATTTGGACGATTGCGTCGTAAAGATGAAGCTGCACTCGCACTCTGGTTGGCAACAGAAGAAGGACGCCGTGGCGTTACAGTGACATTGGTCAGTGATATTGCCAGCGCTTACTTCACGCTGCGCCAATACGATCTGCAACTGGAAATTGCTAAACGCACATTGGTTGCCAATACCGAACAAGTGGAATTGTATCGCTCGCGTCTTGATGGTGGCAGCTCCAATCGTCTGGAAGTGGATCAGGCAGAAGCCAATCGCGCACTGACCGCTTCGACCATTCCTGATTTTGAACGGCGCATTGCATTGCAAGAAAATTTGATCAGTCTGTTAACAGGGCGCAATCCTGGTCCAGTCAAACGCGGGCAGACACTCAACGCGCAATCCATTCCACCGACGTTGCCTGTGGGTATACCGTTGCAATTACTGGATCGCCGCCCGGATGTGTTGCAAGCAGAACAGTTGATGGTAGCCGCCAATGCGGATGTAGGCGCTGCCAAAGCATTATATTTTCCTTCCATCGGCATTACCGGAATGGCGGGCAGATTAAGCAATGACTTCAGTGATCTGGGCCGCAGCGATGCTGCTATCTGGTCATTGAGCGGCGGGCTGACACAACCTTTATTCAGGGGCGGAGCAATACGCTTCAATTATGAAGCGGCGCAAGCACAGTTCCAGCAAGCACTGGCGCAATACCAGAAAACCGTGCAGAACAGTTTTCGTGAAACTGCTGATGCGATTGTGACAATCGAAAAATTGCGCGCAGCCCGTGTGGAAATAGAAAAAATGGTGGTGGCGTTGCAAGATGCTTCAGATCTGGCACGCGCGCGTTATGACGGCGGCTTATCCAGCTATCTTGATATCCTGATCGTCGACCAGCGACTGTTTGATGCGGAGTTGAAACTGGCGGAATTACGCGGCGCTGAATTTACCGCCATGGCGGATCTGTATCGCACACTGGGCGGTGGATGGCAGGTGAGTCAGTCACCATCCATTAAGCACGAGTCTGCAAAATGACAGACCAGAAAAAAACCGTGACAGCTGCCAGCCTTGGACTCGGGCTTTGCAAATCCTGTCATTTATTACAGCCATGCCCCGCCGAGCACGGCATGCACTGTGAACGCTGCGGGGCATGGATGCATCTCCGCAAGCCCAATAGTCTGGTATTAACCTGGTTTTTTCTGATACTCGCCATACTGCTGCTGATTCCCGCCAACATTTTGCCCATGATGGATATCCTGTTATTTAATCGCGGCGACCCATCGACCATTATCGGTGGCGTAGCATTACTGGTGCATCACAAAATGTATCCGATTGCCGCTGTAGTATTTATTGCCAGTTTTGTCGTGCCGCTCGGTAAAATCGCCAGCATCCTGATTCTGTTATTGTCTGTGCAGTTTCGCTGGCAGATCAGCACCCAGCGACGCACCGTGATGTATCGCGTTGTGGAGTTTCTCGGGCGCTGGTCTATGCTGGATGTCTTTGTAGTAACAGTGATGGTGGGTCTGGTACGACTGGGGCAAACCGCTTCTGTTGAACCGGGCATGGGTATTGCGGCTTTTGGTGCGGCTGTCATCCTGACCATGCTATCTTCAATGAGTTTCGACCCCAGGCTGATCTGGGATGAAAACCAGCAGGATACGGATTAGCGCCATATTCTTTTTTATAGTTTTTAATTGCACTTGAACTTTTTTATTCCACAAAGGATATTTTGATGAAATCTTTTCCATCGTTACTCTGCACCACAGCTATGATTATCACCCTGAGTAGTTGCGCCACCATGGATAAATGGATGGGCAAAGATAATGCCGGCGCAGCTGAACAGACATCTGTTAAAACCTCGGATGTCAAAACCCCCGCTAAAAAAGAAGGATCCACAAAAAAAGCAGCGGTGAGTAATTCGCAGTTCTCTGGCTATCTGGTGAAATACAGCGATATGAAAGAAGTCAGCACCCCCAGCGGCGGCACGGCTTTGCGCTGGGTCAGCCCTGATTTAAAGAAGGGACAATACACTGCCATTATCATTGACCCTGTAGGTTTTTATCCAAAACCACCGTTACTCGCCAAAGTATCGAAAGGTCGTATGCTGGAAGCTGTGCAATACCTGGCGCAACGGGCAAAAGAAGAAATCGGGCATGATTTGAAAATTGTCGATAAACCGGGTCCCGGTGTTTTACGCTGGGATGCCGCCATCACCGGCGTGAAAGCAGGTCCTGAGCATGTGTCATCGTCCGCACATCTGCCGCCTTCCATGATTTTCACCGATGCGTCGCCAACCGCCCTGCCACAGCAATACGGTTATGTGGTTTTTCTGGAATCGCG
>DAOMGA010000171.1:0-4333 GCA_035430085.1 Pseudomonadales bacterium | reverse complement strand
TGCTCGGCGTAGTTCCCCGTCCCCTTGGAGACGCCGAACATGTCCGGGAGCTGGTTGATGGCTAGCACCAACAGTATCAATATGATTGCGATGCTCGCGATTGTGTTGACGGGTGCTGCGCTGAGCCGTGAACGTGAACGCGGCACCGTCGAGCATTTGTTGGTGATGCCGTTGCGCCCGATTGATATTGCCTTGAGCAAACTGTGGGCTAATGGCCTGGTGATTGTGGTTGCGATGTTTTCCTCCCTGTTTGTTGTCGTGCAGGGTATTTTACAAGTGCCATTACAGGGCTCGTTGTTGCTGTTGTTATTAGGTACTGCGTTGTATCTCTTTGCATTGTGCGCGATCGGTATTTTTCTCGGCACGGTAGCGCGTACGATGCCGCAATTAGGGCTGCTGTTTTTGCCGGTGGTAATTCTGATCGTGGTGTTGTCAGGCGGTCTTACGCCGCTGGAAGCCATGCCGAAAGGCATTCAATATTTCATGAAGATTATGCCGTCGTCGCATTTCACAAAATTTACTATGGCGGTGTTGTTTCGCGGTGCTGATTTCAGCTTGGTGTGGAAGCAGATTTTTGCCATGAGCGTGATCGGTGTCGTATTCCTGAGCTTTTCCCTGATGCGGTTTCGTTCGTCGATTTCAGCTAGTAAGTAAAATAATAGTAAAAGAAAAACATAAAAAAACCCGCACTAGGCGGGTTTTTTGTTTCCACAATATAGAACGTGGAGAAACTTACGCTTCTGGCATCAGGGAGTTTACATGCTCCAGTGCTTCCACATATTCGTTCAGCAAGCGCATGATGACTTGTCCGCTCTTCTCGATGTGGTTGATCTGGCCGATAACCTGACCAACCGGGTTGAACGCCACTTTCTGGCAATCTGCCACGCCAGCGTATTTGTGAGTACGACGAATTGCATCACCAGTGACCAGGCCTTGCAACGGCATACCCAGTGGTTTCGGATTGCCTTCCGCTTCCCACGCCATGGTCCACTCGTTTTTCAGCATACGGCACGGTTTGCCGGTCCAGCTGCGTGAACGCACGGTATCTTCGGAAGTGGCTTTGAGCAGGGTTTCTTTCTGCGCAGGTTCAGCGTGTGCTTCTTCGACGGTCAGCCACAATGAACCAGACCATGCGCCTTGTGCGCCCATCGCCATCGCAGCCAATACCTGACGGCCGTTGCCGATACCACCGGCAGCCAGTACAGGGGTATCGCCTACAGCGTCAATGATTTGTGGCCACAGCACCATAGAGCCGACGTCGCCAGTGTGACCGCCACCTTCGCCACCTTGCGCGATGATGAAGTCCAGACCAGCTTTCTTGTGTTGCACAGCCTGTTTCACTTTGCCGCACAGTGCGCCGACCAGACGGCCGCTGTCCTGAATACGCTTGATGATGTCAGCTGGTGGAGTACCGAGTGCGTTAGCAATCAGGCGACATTTTGGACGGGTCAACGCCACGTCAACCAGTTGGGTTGCGATGGCTTCATTCCAGCCCAGCAGGCCCATCTTGTCGTTCTTGTCTGGCCACTCGGGTACACCATGGTCAGCCAGCAGTTTGGCAGCGAAGTCGTGGTGTTCTTGTGGCACCATGGCTTGCAGGGTTTCTTCCAGTTTTTTCGGGTCCATTTCACCCATGCCTTCGTATTTTTGCGGGATAACAATATCCACGCCGTAGATATGGTCGCCGATGTGCTGGTCGATCCAGTCCAGTTCCTGCTTCAGTTCTTCCGGAGAAAAACCGACGGCGCCGAGTACACCGAGGCCACCGGCCTTGGAGACAGCGACAACAACGTCACGGCAGTGGGTGAAAGCAAAGATGGGTACTTCAATACCCAGTTTTTTTGCGATGGGAGTTTGCATGGTGGTGCTCCTGTTGTTGAAAAGAAAAAGGTTAAAAGAAAAGGGTTATAAATTTGTGGTCGGTATTATGGTCCAGACAGGCGTGTCAGGCATAGGGGGATTTACGGAGATAGCGTTATGGTGACAGACGTGAAATTGTCCATTGATCGTCTTGTCTCGTGTAGACAAAACGATCGTGCAGGCGGCTAGGTCGACCCTGCCAGAATTCAAAGCGCATGGGGGTGACGCACCAGCCGCCCCAATCGGTTGGGCAAGGGATCTCGCCATCCCCGAATTTCGTTGCCTGTATGGCGAAAGCCTTATCCAGCGTCTCGCGTGTATCCAGCATCTGGCTTTGCTGTGAAGCCCATGCCCCGAGTTGGCTGGCACGGGGTCGGCTGGCGAAATAGGCTTCGTCGATAGCGCGTTCAGTGCGCTGCGCAGTGCCGCTGATAATCACTTGCCGGCTCTGTGTGAGCCACTGGAACAGCAGCGACACACGTGGTTGTTCGGTCATATCGGCTGATTTGTGGCTGTGCAGATTGGTGAAGAAGGTGAAGCCGTCAGCGCCATGATCTTTCAGCAGCACCGTGCGCTGGCTGGGTTGGCCTTGGGAGTCTGCTGTTGCCAGCACCATCGCAGTCGGGTCGGGGATACCGGGCTCAGTGAGTGCGTGATTCAGCCATTGCTCAAACTGGCTGAAAGGTTCAGCAGCCAGATCACGGCGGTGCAGTTCGCCGTATTGGTAATCGCGGCGGATGTCGGCAGTTTTCATGTTATTGCCAGTCCTGTAGTAAAGAAGTGCGTACTTGTCGGGCATCATTGCACCGGAAGTTATCTTGCTGTGCAATGGCTCTGATCAACAGATTGAAGGGAATGTAGCAGATGGCAGTCAATTTACAGCAACTGGTTAACGCGGATGGCAGCCTGATCAGTCGGCAGGTGTTCCGTGATCCGGTGTTATATCGTATTGAGCAGCAGCAAATTTTCGCCCGCAGCTGGTTGTATGTGGCGCATGAAAGCCAGTTGCGCAAGCCGGGCGATTTTCTTGCGAATTACATGGGTGAAACGCCGGTGATTGTGGCGCGCGGTGACGATGGCAAGATTCACGTCTCCATCAACAGCTGCAGTCACCGCGGTGTGCCGGTGTGCCGGGCTGATTCTGGTAATGCCAAACGGTTTGTCTGCCCTTATCACAACTGGTCCTACACCGTTGATGGCAGGTTGGATGCCGTGCCGCAAGAGAAAAAAGTCTGCAGCAAACTTGATAAAGAAAAGCTTGGTCTGAAAAAAGTACCGCGTGTAGAAAATTACAACGGGCTGATATTTGCGTGCATGGATCCGTCGATTGAATCACTCGATAGTTATCTGGGCGACATGCGCTTTTATCTGGACTGCATGTTTGACCGTTACCCGGGCGGTGTAGAAGTGATTGGCGCTGCGCACAAATGGCAGTTGCGCGGCAACTGGAAATTGCCAGTAGAAAACCAGTTGGGTGACGTAGGGCATGGTCCGTTCCTGCACGGTTCCTTGCTGAAAAACACACCGCAAGTGGATGAGCTGGAACAATTCGGTATGAATGTGGTGCCGAAAGCAGGGCACGGTGTTGCAGTGCGTCTGATGCCGCCGGGTACGCCGCCGGAACAGTGTATGTGGGGCATTGATGGCATCGCATCCTTTGATCCGGAAGTGCATGCCTATCTGTTACAGCGCCAAAAAGAAGTTGCCGCGCGTCTTGGTGATGTGCGCAGTCGCTTACGACCATTGACTTACAGCGTCTATCCCAATTTTTCTTACTTGTGGGGCAACAATACCATCCGTATCAGCCATCCGCGTGGACCGAATGCGATTGAATACTGGTCATGGTGGGTGATCGATGCGGATGCACCAGATTACATCAAGGAAAAATTGCGCGTGAATTACACTTTTTTCTTCGGCCCGGGTGGCATGCTGGAGCAGGAGGATTCCGAAGCATGGTCGCAGCAGGTAATCGGTAATGCAATAGAAGTGGCTGATGATGCACCGTATTACTACGGACTCGGGTTGGGTGATGCAAAACTGCACCCTGAGCTGCCTGGTATGGTCAGTTCCTGTTATGACGAACATTATGCACGCGATTTTTATTTGCGCTGGCGCGATGATATTGCTGCGGGTCTGGCGGAGAATAAATCATGACTGATAAAAAGATGGTTTCACTCGAAGAGCATCACCGTATCAGCCAGTTTTATTACAGCGAAGCGCGTATGCTGGACGAAAGAAAATTCCAGCAGTGGTTGGCACTGCTGAGTGAAAACATTGCATACATTGTTCCCGCACGGCACACGCCGTTTCTTGACCCGGCTAAACGTGGCACAGAAATGCTGCTTGATCTGGAGCAGGAAATCAGTAGTGGACTTGAGCCACCCTTGCGCGATGATAATTACCTCACGCTCAGTATTCGCGCCATGCGTTCTTTCAAAATGAATTCGTGGACGGATAATCCGCCAGCGCGTAC
>DAOMGA010000170.1:0-4334 GCA_035430085.1 Pseudomonadales bacterium | reverse complement strand
CCATAGGCTCATTCCAGGCAGTGAAACATCGCTTGGCCAATGTGGCCGTACCATTGGAATATGCGAAAGCGGTTGTACATCGCGCTGCATTTTCCATTGCACACAATCATCCGGATGCTGCGTTGCATGTATCACATGCAAAAATTGTTGCAACTGAAGCATCATTGCTTGGCGCAAAAAACGGCATTCAGGTACACGGCGCGATGGGGTATACGTGGGAAGTCGACATGCACATCTTCATGAAAAAATCCTGGGCATTGAATAACACCTGGGGAGATGTTCCTTTCCATAAAAACCGTGTCGCTGATTTTGTTTTGGCTGACGGCGCAAAAATTGGCGCAGGTCAGACGTTCTAATAAAGAGGATTTAAAAATGGCAGAAGCCTATATTGTTGATGCAGTTCGCACGCCCACTGGTCGTCGCAAGGGTGGATTAGCACATGTACACGGCGCGGATCTCGGTGCACATGTATTGAAAGCGATTGTTGAGCGCAACGGTATTCCCGACAATGAATACGACGACGTGATTTTCGGATGCGTGGATACCATCGGTCCTTTGGCGGGGGATATTGCACGCACTGCGTGGCTCGCTGCCGGTTTATCGCAAGAAGTCCCCGGCACCACGATTGATCGTCAGTGCGGTTCTTCACAACAAGCGGTGCATTTTGCTGCGCAAGCCGTGATGAGCGGCACGATGGATGTCATCGTCGCAGGCGGCGTGCAAACCATGACACAAATTCCGATTTCTTCTGCAATGACCGCCGCCGAACCCATGGGTTTTAAAGATCCGTTCAGCGGATCAAAAGGTTGGGTTGCACGTTACGGCGCAGAGCCGCCGACACAATTCAAGTCTGCACAGATGATTGCGGATAAATGGAATCTGTCGCGCCACAATCTCGAGGTGTTTTCGCTCGAATCACACAACCGTGCCTTGCGCGCGATTGCTGAAGGTCGTTTCAAACGCGAAATTATTCCAATGGAAGGTGTAGAGCACGACGAAACGCCACGCCAGTCATCACTGGAAAAAATGGCTGCACTCGATTTCCTGTTCGGTTGCGACAAAGTCACCGCGGCAGTTTCTTCGCAAACTTGCGATGCAGCATCTGCTATGTTGATTGTTTCAGAAGCAGCATTGAAACGTTATAACCTGAAACCGCGTGCACGCATTCATCACATGAGTGTGCGTGCAGAAGACCCGATCTGGATGCTGACCGCACCGATTTCCGCTACGCAATACGCGCTGAAAAAAGCAGGCATGACGATGGCGGATATCGACGTGGTAGAAATCAACGAAGCATTTGCTGCAGTAGTCATGGCGTGGTTAAAAGAAACCGGTTACCCGCACGAAAAAACCAACGTCAACGGTGGCGCAATTGCACTCGGCCATCCACTAGGAGCAACCGGCACACGTCTGATGACCACGTTGTTGCATGAACTGGAACGCACCGGTGGCCGTTATGGCCTGCAAACCATGTGTGAAGGCGGCGGCCAGGCTAATGTCACTATTATTGAACGATTATAAATAGCAAAAGACTTTAAGAGGATTCGGAAATGGGTATTTGTAAAGACAGAGTAGTAATCGTCACTGGCGCAGGCGGTGGTCTGGGCGCAGCACATGCAAAAGTTTTTGCCAGCGAAGGCGCATCTGTAATCGTGAATGACATCAATCAGGCTGCTGCACAAAAAGTCGTCGATGAAATTGTTGCGGCGGGCGGCAAAGCCGTTGTGAATACGTCTGACATCACCAATTATGCAGACAGCGCCAATGCAGTGAAACAGGCCATCGACACTTACGGTGATTTGCATATCGTTGTGAACAACGCCGGCATCAATCGCGACCGCATGTTTGCTTCCATGAGCGAAGCGGAATGGGATGCGATTATGGCTGTGCATCTGAAAGGCCATTTCTGTATCAGCTCACACGCGGTGCAATACTGGCGCGATCAATCAAAAGCGGGCAAAAAAGTGGATGCACGCATTATCAACACCACATCTGGCGCGGGCTTACAGGGTTCGATTGGTCAATCCAATTACGCCGCAGCAAAAGCAGGCATTGCAGCGCTGACATTGAACCAAGCGGCAGAGCTCGGACGTTACGGCATCACAGCCAACGCAATTGCACCAGCGGCACGCACTGGCATGACTACCGCTGTTGAAGCGATGGCAACACGCATGGCCGCTCCGGAAGACGGCAGTTTTGATTACTGGGCACCGGAAAATGTTTCTTCACTGATTGTATGGTTGGCATCTCCAGAAGCTGCGCATGTCACGGGGCGAATTTTTGAATCGGAAGGCGGAAAGATTTCTATCGCTGATGGCTGGCGCAGTACAGCAGGCGTGGATAAAGGTGCTCGCTGGATGCCGGCAGAAGTTGGTACAGCAGTTAAGGAATTACTGGCAAAAGAAATTCCGGCACAAAAAGTTTACGGCACCTGAGAGAAGAGGCTACCACTGTGGAATTCCGTTTTACCGACGAACAGAAAATGATCCGCGAAACCGCGGAGAGTTTCTTGCAGGATGTTTCCACTTCGGAAGCCGTACGCAAGGCAATGGCAACTGAAGCGGGATACGATGCTGAACTGTGGCAGCGCATTTGCACCGAACTGTGTTTTCAAGCCATTACCATTCCGGAAGACTTTGGCGGCATGGGTCTCGGCTTTGTCGAACTCGCTGCAGTGCTGGAGCAAATGGGGCGCACATTATTGTGTTCGCCATTTTTTTCCACCGTCTGTCTCGGCGCACACAGTTTGTTGGTCGCGGGAACGGATGCACAGAAAAATGAATACCTGCCACAAATTGTTGAAGGCGCACTAACAGCCACACTGGCATATACCGGCAAACAGGCAGCACATGGCGGCGGAAACTGGGGGGCTGATGCTGTACAAGCCACCTATAAAAATTGCGGCAATGATTATGTATTGAACGGCACGTTGCGTTATGTCATCGACGGTCACACAGCAGATTTACTGATTATCGCTGCGCGCACTGAAAACTCGACAGGCACAGAAGGCATTTCACTTTTTGTTGTGCCAGCGTCTACTGCAGGCATTACGCGCAAATGGCTGCCGACGATGGATCAGACTCGCCATCTCGCAGAAATAGTGCTTAACAATGTTTCTATCCCTGCATCCGCATTGATGGGCACCGAAGCGCGCGCGTGGCCTCAACTGCAAAAAATTATCAGTCTGGCAAAAATTGCTGTTTCTGCCGAACAGATGGGCGGCGCCCAGGAAATGCTCGACAAAACTGTTGCATTCACACAGGAACGCATTCAGTTCGGGCGAAGTATTGCCAGCTTTCAGGCGATAAAACACAAAGCCGCTGACATGATGTTGAAATGTGAAGTCGCACGTTCCGCCGTATATTACGCAGCGTGTGTGGCGCAAGAAGCGATGAACGCCGATGGCGACACTACAATCGCTGCGGAACTGGACGAAGCTGCAGCGATGGCAAAATGTTATTGCTCGGATACATTTTTCTTCAATGCAGGCAGCGCTATCCAGATGTACGGCGGCGTTGGCTTTACCTGGGAATACGATGTGCACCTGTACTTCAAACGCGCTAAAGCCAGTGAATTATTTTTGGGCAATGGTGCGCAGCAACGCGAGTTGATCGCGCAGATGTTGCTGGATTGAGGATGACGCTATGAAACTGACATTCAGCAAAGAAGACGAACAGTTCCGCACAGAAATAGCCTCTTGGTTACAGACCAATCTGGTCGGCGAATTCGAGCAACTGAAATTTCGCGGTGGCCCTGGCGATGAACACATGTACTCGCATGAAAGAAAATTGTGGGAACAGAAACTGGCAGAGGGCGGCTGGACTTGTGTTGGCTGGCCAAAAGAATATGGCGGTCGCTCTGCATCTATCGAACAGCAGGTGGTATTTTTTGAAGAATACGCGCGCGCTGGTTCACCTGGACGTGTTGGCCATATCGGCGAAGGTCTGGCTGGCCCGACGATTATTGCTTTCGGCTCCGACGAACAGAAAAAGAAATATTTACCCGGTATTGTCAGCGGCAAAGAACTGTGGTGCCAGGGTTATTCTGAACCCGGCGCAGGTTCTGATCTCGCAAATGTCAAAACCAAAGCTCGCTTTGATGATGCAAAAAGCAAATGGATTATCAATGGCCAGAAAGTCTGGACATCACTCGCACATGAATCCGACTGGTGCTTTGTAGTAGCGCGCACTGATCCGGATTCAGTCGCGCACAAAGGTCTCGGTTTTTTTCTGGTTTCAATGCACCAGCCTGGCGTAACAGTACGACCGATAGAGCAATTGACCGGCACATCCGAATTCAACGAAGTGTTTTTTGATGATGCCGTTGCAGATGAT
>DAOMGA010000169.1:0-4342 GCA_035430085.1 Pseudomonadales bacterium | reverse complement strand
GCCGGATATACCGCAGATGCATGTGGTCAACCATATGACTGGCGAGGTGGTTGCCGGCGAAACACGCAATGTTCTGGTGGAAGCTGCGCGTTTGACGCGTGGCAATATCAAGCCGGTAACAGAAGCTGATGAAAAAAATTTTGATGCCTTGATTGTGCCAGGCGGTTTCGGCGCCGCAAAAAACCTGTCTGACTTCGCTTTATACAATCCGGCCGTCAACGGTGCCGCGCTGCATGTGCAAAAAGATTTTCTCGCTTTCGCCCAAGCCATGCACAAAGCCGGCAAACCCATCGGACTGATCTGTATTGCACCGGCAATGGCCGCGGCCATTTGTGGTACAGGTGTGAAAACCACGATTGGCAACGACGCCGACACAGTAGCAGCCGTAAACGCCACTGGCGCGCTACACTGCGAATGCACAGTGAAGGAAACCTGCATTGATCGCGAAAAAAAACTCATCACTACACCCGCCTATATGCTGGCGCAATCCATTGCCGAGGCTAATGAAGGTATTGGCAAACTGGTCGATGAGGTGTTGGCGCTAGCCTGATGCGCATCTTGTCGTACAACATTCACAAAGGCTTTACGGTAGGAAATCGCACACTGGTATTGGAAGAAATTCGCCAAGCCATTCGCACAACTCATGCCGACCTGGTTTGTTTGCAGGAAGTGGTGGGAGAAAACACACGGCATGCCGCAGTAATTGATAAATGGGCAGATACACAATTTGAATTTCTTGCCGATGAAGTCTGGGATTATCGCGCCTATGGAAAAAATGCTGTTTACGATCACGGCCACCACGGCAATGCGATATTGAGCAAAATTCCTTTTACGCATCACAGCAACCATGACATCAGTATTCTGCCATTTTCGCAACGCGGAATTTTGCATGCCATTACAGAAGATAACGTACATGTACTGTGTGTGCATTTTGGTTTGCTGGCATGGGAACGTCGCCATCAGATTCGTAAACTGCGTACTTTGTTGCAAAAAATTCCAGTGACTGCGCCGTTAATTCTGGCGGGGGATTTCAATGACTGGAATGAAAAATCACACCAGACACTCACTCATCTGGGATTGCGCGAAGCGATGCAGGATGGCACAGGCCGCGTACAGAAAACCTTTCCGGCACGGTGGCCAGTATTGCGCATGGATCGCATTTACTATCGCAACCTGACTTTGCAATTCTCGCAACGGCTTGAAGGCATTGCCTGGCGAAAATTGTCTGACCACAGCCCACTGCTTGCGGAATTTACACTGTAGGCCTGTGGATGCTACCTAGTGTGAATGTCGTCACACGCCGCTACATTGAAATCATGAATGGTAATGGTGTTTGATGATGACGCGCGTTCCAGCAAAACCTTTTGCAATGTTTCTCAATCCGGAATACGGCAACGGCATGTACCGCCGTCGTGTCCGGCTGCACAATATTGACGCGAATACCGTACTGGCAGAAATGGAAGATGACCAGCATGGCTTCCGGATCACGCTGCAGCATAATGGCGAAACCATCACAGCAATTCATGCTGACAGCCTTCGCGTTCCGATGACAACTTGCAGCGGCGCTGGCGAAGTACTGGCCCGACTGGCTGGCACGCCGTTATCCGATTCGCCGCGCTCACTGGCGGCACACAGCAATCCACGCACACATTGCACGCACCAGTTTGATTTGCTTGGTCTGGCCGTCACTCATGCCCTGCGCCATGACGAAAACACACGGCAATATGATGTTGCTATCCACGATGCCATCGACGGCCTGCAGCGCGTGGTCGGCGACATCAATGGCGTGACAGCATTTGACTGGCAGTTACGCGGTCATACCATCGAAACCCCAGGTGTGTGGCAAAACGTCAACGTACAAAAAGGCTTCGCCCAGTGGGCGGAAACGAACCTGTCACCGGAGCAACTGGAATTGGCTTTGGTGGTGCAGCGCGGCATGCTGGTTTCCACTACACGCCGTGTACTGATTGAACCTATGGACGGGATGGGACTATTGGATGACCCCATGACCAAGGGCGTGTGCTACAGCTATTCCGAACCGGTGATTCAGGATGCCATCCGTTACGGCTCCAACAACCGGAACTTCACCGATACGCCCGAGCATCTACTGCGATTTATCTGATACGGTTGACTGATTTTGCCAATCAGAGCGGCTTGCTTTGCTCTCGCTAGTTGGCTGGCGACTTCTATAATCACAGCACTGTTACCCGCACCCATACAGAGGCCACCCCATGCTCACTTACCGCGCCCCGCTTCGTGATATTCACTTTGTGCTGGATGAACTGCTGGATGCTCCAGCACACTACGCCAAACTGCAAGGCTGCGAAGAAGTCACACCCGATTTATTGGCTGCGATTATCGACAGCGGCGCAAAATTTGCCGAGAACGTCGCTGCCCCACTGAACGCTATAGGCGATGAGCAGGGTTGCAAATTTGACAACGGCAAGGTGACTACACCGCACGGTTTCAAGGAAGCATTTCAACAATACGGCGCAGCCGGTTGGTCCGCACTCGGCATTCCTGCTGAGTTGGGAGGGCAGGGACTGCCCACTTCGGTTGGCATGTGCGTGAATGAAATGATCGGTGGCGCGAACTGGGCACTGAATATGTACGCCGGTCTTGCGAATGCACCGGTCACCTGCCTGATGCACGGCGGCAACGAAAATCTGCAAGCCACTTATTTGCCGAAACTGATCAGCGGCGAATGGGGCGGCACTATGTGCCTCACGGAAGCGCATTGCGGTTCGGATGTGGGATTGTTGCGCACGAAAGCGGTAAAAAATACCGATGGCAGTTACACCGTCACGGGCAACAAGATTTTTATTTCCGGCGGCGAACAAGACATTACATCGAACATTATTCACGCAGTACTGGCTCGTATCGAAGGCGCTCCAAAAGGCACCAAGGGTATTTCACTATTTATCGTGCCGAAAGTCATGGTGAAGCCTGACGGATCACTCGGCGATCGCAACGCAGTGCATTGCGGTTCCATCGAGAAAAAAATGGGCAACAAGGGCAATGCCACTTGCGTAATGAATTTTGATGGCGCAACAGGCTTTTTGCTCGGCGAAGAAAATCGCGGCCTGGAAATCATGTTCAACATTATGAACACCGCGCGCATCGGCACCGCCATGCAAGGCATGACCTTGGCGCAGCTGTCTTTTCAAGGGGCGGTGGCTTATGCGCGTGACCGCTTGCAAATGCGCTCGCTGACCGGTACCAAAAACCCGGATGGCGAGGCCGATCCGATTATTGTGCACCCTGATGTGCGCCGCATGTTGATGACGCAGAAAGCATTTGTGGAAGGTCAGCGGGCGTTTATTTATTGGCTGGCACAATTGGTAGATCTGACTAAACACGGCAGCGAAGCCGATGCAAAAGCGGCGGAAGATTTACTCGGCTTGCTCACACCGATTGCAAAAGCTTTCTGCACCGAGACAGCAGTGGAAGTGAGCAACATCGGCATACAAGTATTTGGCGGCCACGGCTATATTCACGAACACGGCATGGAACAAGTGGTGCGCGATGTGCGCATTGCTACCATCTGGGAAGGCACTACCGGCATTCAGGCGCTGGATCTGATTGGCAGAAAAGTCATGGGGTCTGGCGGTGCGCTCTTGCGCAATGTCACAAAAATCATTCACAAATTCTGCGAAGCAAACAAAGACAATGTCGACATGGAGAATTTTTCCACACCACTTGCCGATCTGAATACACAGTGGGGCGACCTGACTATGAAAGTTGGTGAACGCGCGATGGCAAATGCAGAAGAAGTGGGCGCAGCATCAGTTGATTACACCATGTACTCCGGCTACATCATCATCGGATTCATGTGGGCGCAGATGGCAAAAATGGCACTGGAGAAAATTGCAGCAAACAAAGATAGCGACGGCTTCTATGCCGCAAAAGTGGCGACCGCGCGTTTTTACTTTACGCGCATATTACCGCGCGCTGGCGTGCATTATGCTGCAGCCTTGGCCGGAGCCGATACAGTGATGGCGCTGGATGAAAACCAGTTCGCCTTTTAATTACGATATTTTTATTAGCCGAGAAAAATAAAAACCGTCATTACTATCGGCAGGTAATAATTGTCTGCCGCAGGCGGTTTCTATTCCCCAGTCAGCGTCTATTTTTTTTACGGCAGCATCAGCGTGCTGCGCAAGAAAACCACTGACCACTTGTTCATTTTCTTGCGGCAGAATCGAACAGGTGACGTACAGCAATATTCCGCCCGGCGTGAGCAACGGCCACAATACTTCCAGCAATTCACGCTGACGCAATGCGAGCGCAGCAATATCACTTTCCCGCCGTAAATGTTTAATGTCAGGATGACGGCGAATGA
>DAOMGA010000168.1:0-4440 GCA_035430085.1 Pseudomonadales bacterium | reverse complement strand
GATCACCGTAAAAGGTACTCCACCACCACCGCCCAGCTCGCGCATGCGCAGAGCGGCACTCGTATCTTTTTGCACATCGTATTCCTTGTAAGTGATACCATTTGTGTGCAGCCACTGTTTGGCTTTCTTGCAAGCGCCGCACCAGGCGGTAGTGTAGATTTCTACGGTATTCGACTTCTTGCTCGCCACGGGCGCTTTGCCTGTCCAGTTGGCTATCTGGTTGATAACAGTTATTTTCAAGTCTTCTGCTCTGCCCAGCCACTCGGCGATCAATCCTTCATTTTCTTTGCTGATATTGTTCACTTTGCCATCATCCAGAATCTGGATAGGTGACAGCTCCATTTTTTCAACTTTCGTTTTGGCTGATGCCTCACTTTTTGTGGGTTGCTGATCTTCGTAATGCACCACGCCTTGTTTGTCTGTCCATTTGTAAATATCTGCGGCGGTAGTGCAGCTGAGTAGTATGAGTAAAGCAGCCAGTACGATTTTCATGCTGAACTCCTTATGCGGGTGCAGTAGGCGTCGGTTGTGCATCAAAGCTGTTGCCGCTTACGCCGATGCTGTCTGGTCCCATCAGGTACAGGTAAAGCGGCATCAGGCTGTCCGCGGTTGGTCGTGTGGCCGGGTTTTCGCCCGGGTAGGCGGCTGCGCGCATGCGGGTGCGGGTAGCGCCGGGGTTGATCGCGTTGACGCGAACGGATGTTACCTCGTCGAGTTCATCAGCGAGTGTCTCCATCAAACCCTCCACCGCAAACTTGCTCACTGCATAAGCGCCCCAGAAGGCGCGACCCTGGCGTCCTACCGATGAGGTAGTGAATACGATACTGGCATTTGCTGCCTGGGTGAGTAGTGGTAGCAGTGTCTGGGTCAGGAGAAATGCCGCGTGCACATTCACTTGCATGACCTGTTGCCAGCGCTCGGGGCTGTAGTCAGCTACGGGGGTGACCGAGCCCAGCAATGCGGCATTGTGCAATAGGCCGTCCAGTCTCCCCAGTTCCTGTTCGATGGTGTCAGTGAGTGCTTTGGCGCTGTCAGGTGTGAGGTATTGTAAATCCAGCGTCAGTATTAGCGGCTCAGGATCACCAACGGCGACAATTTCGTCATACACCTGTTCCAGTTTGCCTTGTGTCTTGCCGAGCAGAATCACAGTTGCGCCGTGGGCGGCAAAACTGCGTGCTGCCGCGCGTCCGATACCATCGCCTGCGCCTGTCACCAGAATCACACGACCTTCAAGTAATTTTTTGTGAGGTTGGTAGCCAGCGGGTAGCGTCTTTATGTGTTTCATTAGAAATGTAGTCCAGTTATTTGATTTGCATGATGGTTTTGATTAGTGCCGGTATGTCACCGGCTGTGCTGATACGGTAATTTGCTCTCCATGCGGCAATATCTTCCTCTGGATGGATATAGCCCCACTCACAAGCAACTGTCGGCATATTGGCAGCGCGTCCAGCTTCGATATCACGAGCATGATCGCCCAGATAGATAGCCTCTTCCGGTTGGCAGTTGCACTGGGTGCAGGCCAGGAACATAGGCTCCGGGTCGGGCTTACTGCGGCTGACATGGTCCGGGCAAACGACAGAGGACGGTGTGAAGGGCAATATTCCTGTTTCAGTCAGAATTGCCAACAGCGGATTGGTAAAGCTGCTGGGCTTGTTGGTGACAATACCCCACCGCAAACCTTGCGCTTCAATCCAGCGCAGGCTGTCGGCTATACCGGTAAACAAGATACTGTGTTGGCCGAGTATCTCCCGGTAAATCGCCAGCAGTTCACAATTCAGTGCTTCCAATGCAGGGTCGCCGTCAGCCAGTCCTGATGCCAATCGTGTCATGGCGCGTGCGCCATTGGAGACCTCGGCACGAATCACCTTGTCAGCCAGCGGTGCTTGACCGTGGTTTTGCCGCAGGCGATTAACACAAATAATGAAATCCGGCGCGGTGTCCAGCAGCGTGCCATCAAGATCAAACAGGATTGCTTTCAGTTTCATGAGATTAGTTTGGTTTTCTAACATGGATTATGTAATTCACGTCAACGTCGGTAGTAGACATGGAGTACTTTTTAATCAATGGGTTATACGTCATTCCTGTGATATTTTCGAGTACTAGTCCCGCAGCGCGAACCCAGCCTGCCAGCTCGGCCGGACGGATAAACTTGCTGTATTCGTGTGTGCCTTTGGGCAGCATTTTCAACAGGTACTCGGCGCCGACAATCGCGAACAGGTAGGCCTTCGGGTTGCGGTTGATGGTAGAGAAAAAGAGGTGACCACCGGGCTTGGCGAGATCAGCACAAGCTTGAATGATGGATGCCGGGTCGGGCACGTGTTCGAGCATTTCAAGGCAGGTGACGATGTCGTAGTGAGCAGGCTGTTCGATAGCCAGCTGTTCGGCAGGTATCTTTCTGTAGTTCACGCTAACGCCGCTTTCCAGTGCGTGCAGTTGAGCTACCGATAATGGCGCTTGTCCCATATCGATGCCGGTGACTTGCGCACCGCGTTGCGCCATCGCTTCGGAGAGCAAACCGCCGCCGCAGCCGACATCCAGTACAGTTTTACCTGCCAGTTTTGCGCGCTCATCAATATAATTACTGCGCAGTGGATTGATCTCATGCAGCGGTTTGAACTCGCTGGTCGGATCCCACCAGCGATTGGCCAGCGCTTCGAATTTGGCAATTTCACCAGGGTCAACATTAGCGTGGTTTACTGGGGCGGCTGTCATGTTATGTTCTCGATCATCAATCATTGCAGGTAGTAGGCATCATTATAGCGGTCAGCTGTGACAAGCGCCTTGGTGGGTTGCTTGTTATCATGTGCAGCGGTGTACCAAGGCGGGTACAAGGAAAAGGAGTGCGGAATGTCTAGCCGAAGGTTGGCCGATCTGGTCGATAATTTTATCCCCTACACAATATGGCGAAGTGGTCCCGATCCGGCGACCGTTGCGCGTGCCAGAACTCTGGTCGCAGTACTCGGTTTCTCCATTGTGTTGCCTCTGTTGACGTTGCTGATAGTGCTGGGGTTACACCTTTTCACTGCGCGCGATTTCATGCCAGCAATCGTCAGTCTGGTTGGTATTGTTGTTGTGCTGGTGTTCCAGCAAGTGTTGTTTCATTCATCTGCTAATTTATATGCAACGAGTATTGCATTCTCAATTACTTTTTATTTATCGCTCACAGCGGCAACGGCGTTGACTGGCGGTTGGACATCACCTGTGACCCCGTTACTGTTTTGCACGCCGATTATTGTTTTTCTGATTAGTGGTTGGCGCGAAGCTGAATATGCGGTGTTGCTGACCTTCGCCACTGGAATGGTATTTATGGTGCTGGATTTATTGTTTATAAAATTACCGCAATTCATGCACGAGGAAAACCGACCTTATGCTCTGGGTGTCGTCTGGTTTTTAGCATGTATTGTATTGCTCTTGCTATTTGCCAACCAGAAGTGGGTGCAGGGTATTGATGGAAATAGTAGCAGTGAAATTTTCAGGCAACCAATATCCGCTCAACCTATGTCAGTGCCGCCTAAACCACTTCAACAAGATGGGATATCTGATAAAGCGCAGTAGCTTTTTTATCAGTGCGATAACAATTATTCAGTTGGAATAACACGAACAGAGATGTCGCCGATGCTGTTTGCTGAACCTGAACTGCGGTTGGTGTAGCTCTGGCCGCCTTTAGCATCCTGTAAAGTGATGCCACCAAGATTGATCCATTCGCCCACAGCGCCACTGGCTTGTGTCTGTAAATGTTCTGTTTCTATCACGCCGTGTCGCCGTTTTTTAGGGTCTTCACTCAGTTGATCATTACTGGTAGAAATAGTCAGCTGTACACGGTTGCCTATAATGCGTGCAGTGACGTAAAAACCGCGGTCTGCATCCTGATATTCGGTGACGGCATTGCCCCAGCGGTCAACGCCGCGGTATGGGATTGATTGTCCCGTGCTAATGAATGCAGGATACCCTTCGATGGCTCGTAGTTTCTGTTCTTGTGCAGTAGTTGATTGGCGCACTTCGTGTTGGCTGTTGATACGGAGGCCATTGCTTTTGATAACAAGACCATCGTTGTTGCCGCTAATGCCATTGCGTTCACGATAAACAGGACCTCCTGAGCCGAGATAAACTTCACCGGTACGAATACCGCCTTGCACGCCGGTATTACTGTTGGCGTTATTGCTGGTGTTATTGTTGCGTACTGTAATTAACAGTTTTCTTGTCGGTTTATCGAGTTCACGCAAAAGATTTGCGACTTGTTGTTGGCTGCTTGGTGCAGCATTGACGATCAGTTCATTATTAAAAGCGTTGACGCTTTCACCGGGCTGCAATGCGCTATTAATGGCGGGAAGCAAGGGTTCGGCTAACTGATGTTGTAGCGTGTAGATTTTCGTGGTGAAATTCTGTGCGTATACTGGGTCGATCTCTATAAATGCTGCGAAAAACAAAAAAAACAAAAAC
>DAOMGA010000167.1:0-4440 GCA_035430085.1 Pseudomonadales bacterium | reverse complement strand
GAGGTCAACCCCGCGCGGCATGAAGTCCCGCTTGGTCTTGATGACGTCCTTGCGCCCGTACACCCCGAACGGGATGAACAGAAAACCGGGCTGGTAGTAATGGGCCGGGTTCTGGTCGACCAGGGTGATCTTCCAGCGGTCCAGATCGAGGAGTTTGCTCAGACGGTTGGCCGCCATCGTGCCGGCGGTGCCGGCGCTGTCCCGGGTGCTGCTGCCCGCGACGCACCACATGCTCGGTATCCGGCTCGATAGCGATGATGCGATCGTTCTCGCGTGTGACAACCAGACCGCATTGCGCCTCACAGATACGGCAGAACGTGGTGACAGTCTCAGCCATGGGTATGCCCTCTTTTTTGTTCTCTCAATTCGACGTTTGCCTGTTTGACAGGTCAGTTAGCTTTACCGAGTATAAGCCACCACGATAGCACTCAACGACAACACTCATTAATAACAACAGGACACGCTCATGGGCCGCTTTACCCGCCAGGAACTGGAAGATGCATTCAAGGTTTACGATGAAACCGTGCGCAAAGCCGTCGAGACAAAAGACTGGGCGTTGTGGGCAAACCTGTTTACGGAAGATGCGATTTACATCGAACATGCTTACGGCGAGATGCGTGGGCGAGATGCCATCCGCGAGTGGATCACCAAGGTCATGGCACCCTTCCCCACCATGTTTTTCCCGCAGGACTGGGTGGCGTATGACGAAGAAAATGATGCCATCGTCTGCTGCGTGCAGAATGTATTGCCGCACCCGACTGATCCATCCATCGATTTCCGTTTCCCGAACTGGACGCGTCTGGTCTACGCCGGCAATGGCCAGTTTTCACTGGAAGAAGATGTGTACAACCCGAACAAGGATGCTCCGGCTGCGATTCGTGCGTGGCGTGCAGCGGGCGGGCAGTTTGCGACAAAAGAACAGATACAGATGAAGCATAAGGATTGATGATCCTATTCGCTCCAGGATTCCCATGAAAACAACAGCTAGAATCTTACTTATTTTCGTATTGATATTCAGCACGCTATTTGCCATTTTAATGGCAGTAGCACTGACTAACAATCACGATGCAAAAACCATCGCATTGTTTGCGTCTGGACTTCTCGTATCAGTGCTTTCCTATCTAACTGAAAAGCACCTCTGCAGGAAAATATCAGAAGAAGACAGCGACATTACGAAATTAGACGAATACACCCTTTCTTTTCCCGCAATAAAAGTTGGGATTGCTTTTCTGGCTTTCACCGGCATAAGCGTTGCAGTGGCACAACATTTATCACTAAAGACCATTTACTGGCCGGAAGACTGGAAAGGCGTTGTAGCAGTGATTTTTTGCATTATTCTTGCTTTGCTCTTTGGAATCGCACTGGCCTTCAGAACGGGAAAACCCGCCCTGAAGATCGACAGAAAAGGTGCCTTTATTTCAGGACATGGCTTTATTCCATGGGATGCCATAGAAGGCATACAGTCGCACTACGATGAGAGGGCCGGAGTGTTTGCCCGCTTCAAGATCAAAGATATCAATTGCTTCTTGAAACAGATGGATCCACTGGCAAAAATATTATTACCCATCCGCAGCAAATCAATGAAAAACGTCATTGCAGTCAAGGTTGGTACCAGAGAAAGCCAACGCGCAGTCATCGACCTTGCCAAGAAACTCTGGCAGCAATCTACCAACAAGAAAGACCTATGGCACATGGGAATGAGTGAGGAAGTACTGTCGGCACTACAACGACAGGAAAAACTTCTTTCCGATCTTGAAGCAGCTGCAGACAGCAATGACCCCACGCTGCTAAAAGACACCATGGAGAAGATCGATAGCGATTTTGGCATTCTCGAAAGAGAGATGAAAAAATCCACAAAAAATCTCCAGATTGCCACTTGGATGGCGGTGGCAATCCCTTTGCTATTGATCGCTCTGCTTGCCGCAAAATTTGTTTTGCCTCTGAAGTAACGACACTGAGAGATTGATGCGGCAAACTACCCCACCCGCCTTCTCAACCACAGCGCCAGTTCCTTTTCATCCACGATGCCCTGTGCTGCACGGATGATCATGTCGGCAGCTTCGATCACGTCATAACCCGGTTCAATGCCATTCTGGACGAGGCAGATATCCATGACGGTGAAAGCGGTGCGCTTGTTGCCATCGTTAAATACATGACCTACTGCCAATACCACAGCGTAGGTCGCAGCCAGGTCAAATACATCCTCGATCAACCCATACTGCAGGCGATTTCCAACCCGGCCCACCACAGCATCCAGCGACTTGTCACCGGCAAGCCCGGCGATTTCATTCGGGTTTAATACCGCATCGTGCAAGGCCAGTACGGCATCCCTGCCAATCAGCAACAGCTCCATGTCACACCCCCTCATTTGTCTTTCAGGTAATCAAGCGCAGGATCAAGCCTGCGCTTCTGCGCAGCAAAATGCCCAAGGGTTTCCGCCACGGAAGCTTCCCGGACTTCGAAACCTTCGACCGCTGCGGTGGGCACAAAATACCCCACCACCTTGTTGCGGTTGAGCACAGCCACCGGCGACGAGCCAGCCTTTTCCAGCACCTTGGCCGGGTCGCGCAACTCGGTCAGCGAAACAGTCTTGTGGGTCAGCAGGTGTTCCATAGCACACTCCTTTTAAAATACACACTTAAGTGTACATTATATTTAGTCACTGACCAGCTGCCATGCTTTTGGTAGATTGTCCGCCACGCTTGACCATTCAGATTTTGACCATGTCCCTCGCTACTGCACTCACTACAGCATTACGCCTCAACATGACCGGCCTGCAACCGAACGCGGCGGAGGAAGGTAAACGCTACCGCGCCGCCATCGAGATGGCAGAGTATGTTGACCGTGCCGGCTTCGACATTGTGAACATGGAAGAGCATCACTGTGCGGAAAATGGCTGGTTGCCGTCACCACTCACCATGGCGGCCGCTGTAGCCGCACGCACGAAACATGTACGCATCAGTGTGACAGCTTTGTTGGTCACGCTGTATGACCCGATCCGTCTGGCAGAAGATATTGCGGTGATCGATTTGCTCAGCAATGGCCGTTTCAGTTTTGTCGCTGGCAGCGGTTATCGCCCGGAGGAATACCATGCGATGGATAAAGACTGGGCGGCACGCGGGCGCTTGATGGATGAAATGATCGACACATTACTGAAAGCCTGGACTGGCGAACCGTTCGAATACAAAGGCAAACAAGTTCGCGTCACGCCAATACCCCAATCACAACCGCATCCATTTTTTTTCATCGGCGGCATGAGTGCCGTAGCCGCACGTCGCGCGGCGCGTTTTGGTCTGCCCTTCTATCCACCGATTGAAGACGCCAAGCTGCTGGAAATCTATTACAGCGAATTGCAGAAGCATGGCAAGAAAGGCTTTGCCTACACACCGAAAGACGGCAATACCATGTTGTTTGTGGACGAAGATCCGGATCAGGCATGGCAAACACTGGGCCCTTATTTCCTGCGCGAAATGCAGGAATACAGCCGCTGGAAAGTGGATGGCATTCCGCGCCCGAGTGAGGATGATGTGACGACGATCAACGATGTACGCCGCAGTGGGCGCTTCACCATACTCACACCGCGTGATACACTCGTATTACTGCAAGAAGATAAAGAAAAAACCGCTGTGCTACACCCATTGGCAGGCGGCATTCCGCTGGATTATGCCTGGTCTTCACTGCGACTGTTTGTTGAAAAAGTTCTTACGCCCATCCGCCAACCATCCTGATATTTTTTTGATACGTTCCTGATATTTTCCGAGAGGCACACATGAACAAATGGCAAATTATTGTAATGGTTCTGATTGCATTCGCATCTGCTGCTTACTGGATAGCTGCAGTTCCAGCGACGGCAATACCTGCCGGCGCAGAGAGTCAGGCTCGTTTTACATCCGGCAAATACAAAGTCATCGTCGATGATTTCAAAGCCATTGATGAAACACGCAAGACACAAGCCAATAATGATTTTGCTGGCCGGGATGTGCGTGTATTGAAAGGGAAAGTCTGGCGTCCGGAAGGTTTGCAAACACCGGGGCCGCTGCTGGTTTACAGCCACGGCTTTATGTCTTTCCATCAGGAAGGCCAATATCTCACACGCTTTCTTGCCAGTCATGGTTACACGGTTGTTGCAGTGGATTATCCGCTAACAAACTTTTTTGCGCCGGGAAAACCGTTGATCAGCGATGTTGTAAACCAGCCGGGTGATGTCAGTTTCCTGATCACCACCATGCTTAAACGCAATGCCGATAAAAATGATGCATTGTTTAACACGATTGACCCGAAAAAAATTGCCGTAGCGGGTGTATCGCTAGGCGGTATGACTTCCACGCTAGTGACGTTTCACCGCAAGGTACGCGATCCGCGCATCGCAGCTGCCATTTCGATTGCTGGCCCATCTACGATGTTTCCACAGAATTTTTTCGCTGGCACAAACGTACCTTT
>DAOMGA010000166.1:0-4441 GCA_035430085.1 Pseudomonadales bacterium | reverse complement strand
GATCTATATCCGGCTGCTGTTTTTTCCACCATTTCCAACCGTAGTGATCCATCAATTCTGCGCATTCAACCCATATAGCGCGATACCACTCATAACCCTGTTCACGCCATGCCGGATGCACTTTAGTATTCATACTGTCTTGCAGTGCCAGCATGGTTAAAATCTGTGTTTGCATGTAGGTCTCCACTTTTCTGTCATGGGGTGCATGGTAACATGCACCCGGATTACATCCCGCCCCTGGAGGCATCTCATGACGCAAAACCGCAACCTGCTGGAACCGATTTCAACATTGGTCGCATTGGGGCTGCTGATCGGTGGCTGCGTGATGATATTGCTTCCATTTGCCTCCGCATTGGTATGGGCTGCGATTTTTGTATTTTCTACACGTCATCTGTTCTGGCGCGTCAATGCCGCACTGGGCGAACGCAGTTGGCTATCCGCTTCCATTTTTGTGATGCTGATATTGGGATTGATCGTACTGCCTCTGTTGTACGCCATCATCAGTTTCGGCGGCATTGCCAGCGATTTTGCACTGAAAATAATCAACCAACTACAAGGCGGGGTACCGTCACTACCCTTGTGGATTGCCGACATTCACTGGGTCGGTCCTAAAATACAGGTGTGGTGGGACAAACTGATTCTTGGCGATGCTGATGTACGCCAACAAGTGAATGAAAGCCTGCTGATTGCAACAAAAGGGTTACTGAAATTTGGTGCTGTCACCGGGCAAGGTCTCGGTATGCTGTTATTAAGTTGCTTTATCTCGCTGTTTTTTTACGCCAGTTTGCCGGCTGTAACGCAGTGGCTACAGGTGAGCATGAAACGCGTATCCGGCAGTCGTGCCGAACAATTACTCAATATCGCCGGCGGCACGATCCAGGGTGTGGTATTCGGCATTCTCGGCACTGCACTGGCGCAAGGTTTTCTGGTAGGTATCGCCTTGTTTATTGCCGGTATTCCATCCGCTGCCGGGCTTACCTTCCTTGCCATCATTCTTTCGCTGGTACCTTTTGGCTCGTTCCTGATATGGGGACCTGCAACCTTCTGGCTGTACCAGAATGATCAGACAGGCATGGCGATTTTTATGGCGGTCTGGTGCGCAGGCTTGGCGGGATCGGCTGATAATGTCATCAAACCATTGGTCATCGGTCAGAACAGCAACCTGCCTTTTATCCTGATCATGCTCGGCATACTGGGTGGCGCTCTGCAATTCGGAGCGCTGGGCGTGTTCCTCGGCCCTACCCTGCTCGCGCTCGGCCTGGCATTAGCCAAAGAATGGTTGTATGGCATGCCTATCGAAACTGCCAGTACAGGAGATGTCGTTGGTCAATAAGACGAGGCACTGGGCAAAATTTATTCTCAACACCGGCATTGCCCTGACGTCGCTTGCCATCAGCTTGCTGACAGCTGAATGGTTTGTGCGCACTTATATGCCGTGTCCCGACTACGGCGGCGGCAAACGGCCTGCACTCTACAGCCATCTTTTTGAATACGACGAGCAGCTTGGCTGGAAAGGCGTACCGAATATCCGCTCACCGTACTACAGCAAAGATTTCAAAGTCACTATCAGTCACGATGCGTTTGGCTACCGGAATATTTATCCGCCGTATGTCGCAGGCAAAGACAATTATCTACTGCTGGGTGATTCCTATGGATGGGGATGGGGCGTAGAAGATAATGAAACAGCCGCTGCAGTGTTTAATCAACGTCATTCAGATATCAATCTTTACAGTCTGGGTATTCCCGGTTACGGAACCGATCAGGAATATCTTGCCATGCAAAAATTTCTAGCCGCGAGAAAGGACCAAAAATACAAAGGTGTAATACTGCTTTTTTATTACAACGATTTTGAAAACAATGGTTTGGCGGAAAGTTATTTATATCCCAAGCCATTCTTCAGTCTGGATGAACACAACGTCTTATCGCTGAATAATATCCCGGTACCCAAAAAAGATATCCCGCAAGATAAACCCGTTACGTTGATACCTGTTCAGGATGATCCGTTAAGAAAATACCAGCTGCTGACACTGGCGCTGGACGGATTGGTCAGATCCATTGGATTCATTACCTCCATTGGCGAACCCGAGCCAGAAAAAACCCCGGTGAAAATATCCGACTGGGAAAAGAAAAACCAGGCACTGACTGCTGCCATTATTCACCAGATGCAAACGGCTTGCCTGAACGCAAATATGGATTTTCATGTGGTTTTTTTGATGACACAAAACACCGATGAACACCCGGGAACCATGATTACAGAACTGGCTCGGGAATTGGATCCATTTCATGTTGATTATTCATTTTTCTACAGCAGAAAATTTCCGCGCACCGATCTCTGGCTGGACACACACTACACACCTTACGGGCAGGCTTTACTGGCGAAACATATTGCTGGCGTGATCACACACCAGCAACACTCTCCTTAATCCACCGTACTTTAGATTAGTTGTATTTTGATCAGCTGTATTTCGCGCCGTGCTTTTCCATGTATTTTTTCAGACCACCGAGCGTCCACTGCAACCCCCAACCAACTAATGGCTTGCTGATTTTCATAAAAAATGCACCAGGCCCCACCGGCTCCATACCAACTGTCCACACCAGTTTTATCTGACCGTTCCCGAGATCAGTGACAAGATAATGTTCGCCAAATGAAGCGAGAGTTTTATCCTTGTTGACCTGATTGAATCGAAAAGCCATCTCGGTACAAGGTTTCCACAGCAAAAACTCTTCATGCCCGATCAAATTGCCCAACATCGTGACACTGCGCGTAGTACCGACACCAAACGGTTTTGGCGACGTCCATTCCACATGGGTAATCGGCATCGCCCAGGCAGGCCAGGAATCAGCATCTTCAAAGCCGGCAAACAGTTGCTGTGGCGTGCAACGGATCGTCACTGTCGAGCGAAACAGATACGGTGCATTTTCAAAATAATCCAGGTTGATTTTCTGCATCTCAAAACGTTCTGTACTCACTCGCTAGCTCCTGTGCTCTTAATTAAGTTGTGGCATATCTGGGTGATGGCATATCGCGCTGATCGATCATAGCGGATAAGATCAGCGCTGTATTCACTGCATTGGCGACCGTCGATATGGCAGACAGTCCAGACAACACAGATGCACTCACGTTATTTCATAGTGCAGTGGCAGACGCTACGCCATTGAAACCGGCAGCACGCGCTATCCTGCACACCGATAACAGCCCTACGCCCGGTCAACTACGCCGCCGGAAAGCCGCTATCGACGATGGATTGAATCCCAATCCACTCAGTACAGAACCGCCTATGCTGTATGGCCCACACGATCTGCTGGAATTTCGCCGTGATGGCGTGCAACACGGCGTGTTCCGCAAGCTCAAGCAAGGTGGTTACCAAAGCGAATCCCGACTGGATCTGCACAGGATGTTTGCAGAGCAGGCACGTGATGCCGTATTCACTTTTGTCCGTGATTGCATGACCCAGGATCTGCGCACAGTCAGCATTGTGCACGGCAAGGGGGAGCATTCGGCCACGCCGGCAAAGCTGAAAAACTGCGTCGCGCACTGGCTTAAATCCATGGATGATGTGCAGGCTTACACCAGCGCACAACCACAGGACGGCGGCAGCGGCGTGCTCTACGTCTTGCTGCGTAAAAGTGAGCGTAGCAAACAAGCCAATGCGCTGAAATACCGGCATTAATCATTAGCGCTGACTATAGGTAATACCTATTAAATCGATAAAAACAATCCATTTTGCAAAGCTTATCATCAGGCTTATAGTGGCGACTCGTGACACCCCCCACTGACTACCAAGGAGTTACACAATGAGTTCACTCATCAATACCACCATTAAACCTTTCGCTGCTGAAGCCTATCACAATGGCAAATTTGTTCCTGTTACCGATGCTGACCTCAAGGGCAAATGGTCTGTGGTCGTGTTCTACCCGGCTGATTTCACTTTCGTGTGCCCGACTGAACTGGGCGACTTGGCAGATAACTATGCCGAGTTCCAGAAACTGGGTGTAGAAGTGTATTCCGTGTCGACCGACACCAAGTTCTGCCATAAAGCCTGGCACGACACTTCTGACACCATCAAGAAAATCAATTACCCGATGGTTGGCGACCCAACAGGTGTTATCACCCGCAATTTTGGTGTGATGATAGAAGAAGCGGGGCTGGCGCTGCGCGGCACTTTCGTTATCAACCCAGAAGGCGTGATCAAGGTCTGTGAAATCCACGACCTCGGTATTGGTCGCGATGCCAGTGAATTGCTGCGCAAAGTCAAAGCCGCACAATACGTGGCTTCTCACGATGGCGAAGTGTGTCCTGCCAAATGGAAAGAAGGCGAAGCCACACTGAAACCGTCTCTGGATCTGGTGGGCAAGATCTGATTGCTACTGAAAAGTAAAAAACCCGGCTCTGCCGGGTTTTTTTTGGCACGTACATAGCAAAAAACTATTGAATATATAA
>DAOMGA010000165.1:0-4461 GCA_035430085.1 Pseudomonadales bacterium | reverse complement strand
CCGGCAGTTAATTTCTCGCAGCCAAAATAATTGGCTTCTTTTTGCCCTGTGTTGTGGTGCGCACTCAAGCGCGGTCTGTTGGTATTGCTAGCCAGCAGCTTCGCGCTGTCTGTATTGGCGTTTGACGAGCCAACTGCCGACACCCTGCAAGATATTCCTGCTCTCTCTGGACCGGTGGTCGATCTCACAGGTACGTTGAATACGACGCAAGTTGCACAGCTGTCACAAAAATTGCAAACGCTGCATCAGCAATACGGTGCGCAGATGCAGGTATTGATTGTGCCGACCACACAACCGGAAGATGCCTTCGCTTATTCCATGCGTGTGGTGGAAAAATGGCAGCTCGGCAGTAAAGAAAAAGATGATGGTTTGTTATTGCTGATTGCAAAAAATGATCGCAAGACCTGGATCCAGACCGGTTATGGTCTTGAGGGGGTGATTCCCGATATTGTCGCCAAAAGTCTGGTGCGCGACACGCTCGCACCGTTCTTGCGCAATGGCGATTTTGTCGGTGGAGTCAACGCGACTATTGATGCGGCTTTCCAGCGCATCAGCGGTGAAGTGACTGCCATGCCTGTGCAAAAAAAATCGCGGCAAAAAGAAAAAGCGCCTGACTGGATGGGCGCTGTAATATTTGGTGCTATTGCCATTGCGGTTCTCAGTAATGTTGTAGGTAGTTTTTTTGCTTCAGGTATTGGCGCAACAGGCGTATTCCTGTTTGTCTGGATGTTTATTGGCGGTTCACTGTTGTTGGCACTGGGATTGGCGATTGTCACGCCACTACTGGCGTTGGTGTTTCGCGGCTCGGGCTATGTCGGTGGATATGGTGGAGGCGGCGGTGGTTTTGGTGGTGGATCAGGCGGCGGCTGGTCGGGCGGTGGTGGCGGTTTCGGCGGCGGCGGTGCGGGAGGAGATTGGTAATGGGCTGGCAACGCATCACCAGACATCTACTCACCACGCCGTTGCATGTGCGCCGTGCGTTCACGGCTGGAGTGGGGCAGGCCATTGAGCAGGCTATTACTGCATCGGAATTGCATCATCGCGGTGAAGTGCGTTTTGTTGTGGAAGGCTCTATGGATATTTTGCCGCTATTGCGCGGCGTATCCGCACGCCAACGAGCCGTGCAACTGTTTTCGCAGTTAGGCGTGTGGGATACCGAGCAAAACACCGGTGTGCTGGTGTATGTGTTGTTTGCCGAGCGCAGGCTGGAGATCGTGGCGGATCGTGGTATTGCTGCATGCGTTGCGCAGACCGAGTGGGATGCCATCAGTGCCGAGATGTCACAAGCCTTTCGCAGCGGCCAGTTCCAGAGTGGAGCAGTGGCAGGGCTGCAGCGCATCACCGCATTGTTGGCAGCGCATTTCCCGCCTGCAGCTGGCGGCAATCCCGACGAGCTGCCCAATCGGGTATTGATTCTGTAAGGTTTGATACTGATTGAATATCCAGTATAGTAGCCGCGCGCCACTCGCCAATGTCGGGCGGGCGGCATTCAGCACATAGCAATATGTGCATTCACATACGAGAGAACGGAGCGTATTTATGGCCAGAGGCGTTAATAAAGTTATTTTGATCGGAAATATCGGCAAGGATCCAGAGACCCGTTTTTCAGCGGGCGGTGGTGCCATCACCAATATTACTTTGGCCACTAGCGAAAACTGGAAAGATAAACAGACCGGTGAAAATCAGGAGCGTACCGAGTGGCACCGCGTGGTGTTTTTTGGTCGTCTCGGTGAAATCGCGGGCGAATATTTGAAGAAAGGCAGCAAGGTTTACGTAGAAGGTTCGTTGCGCACGCGCAAATGGCAGGATCAAAGTGGTCAGGATAAATACACCACTGAAATCGTTGCCAGCGAAATGCAGATGCTCGATGGCCGTGGTGCCGGCGGCGGTGATTTTCCTGCTGAGCGCACGCAAGGTGCGAGCAGTGGTGGTGCTAGCAGCAGTCGTAGCAATGCACCGCGTCAACAAGAACAGGCGCCACCTGCTGGTTTTGACCAGTTTGATGACGATATACCGTTCTAAATCACATGGAAATAAAAAAAGCCTCTCACAACTTAACAGTTTTGAGAGGCTTTTTTTTCATACCAACCTTTGCTGTTATTCACGACTTTAACGACTGCCAGCATGATCGGCACTTCAATCAACACGCCCACAACAGTAGCCAGTGCCGCACCAGATTCAAAACCAAAAATTGAAATCGCAGCAGCAACAGCCAGTTCGAAAAAATTGGAAGCGCCGATTAACGCAGATGGACAAGCAACATTGTGTGCTTCACCTAAAGTGCGATTCAGTAAGTATGCAAGCCCGGAATTAAATACCACTTGTATCAGGATAGGCACTGCCAACAAGGCGATAACCAGTGGTTGCTTGATAATAGCCTCGCCCTGAAAGGCAAATAAAAGCACCAGAGTGGCTAGCAGTGCGCTGATCGACCACGGGCCGATTTTTTCCATTGCGACATCAAAAGTTGTCTGGCTTTTTGCCAGTAAAATTTTCCGCAACACCTGCGCAATGATTACTGGAATCACGATATACAGGACAACGGATGTCAGCAGCGTATCCCACGGCACCGTGATGCTGGAAATACCTAGCAGAAACGCAACTATCGGTGCGAATGCAAAAACCATGATCGTGTCATTGATGGCAACTTGTGACAATGTGAAAAGAGGGTGACCATTGGTTAATCTGCTCCAGACAAATACCATGGCAGTACACGGTGCTGCAGCCAGCAAAATCAATCCGGCAATGTAACTGTCAATCTGTTCTGGCGGCAGCAGTGGTGAAAATAAATGCCGGATGAATAGCCAGCCAAGAAGAGCCATTGAAAAAGGTTTCACCATCCAGTTCACAAACAGTGTGACACCGATGCCGCGTACATGTTTGCGCATTTCCGCCAGTGCACCAAAATCCACTTTCATCAGCATCGGGATAATCATCACCCAGATCAGCAAGCCAACAGGCAGATTGACGCGTGCAATTTCCATGCTGCCGACAGTCTGACTTAAACCCGGTAAGAACTTCCCGACGGTAATGCCGGCAATAATGCAAAGAAATACCCACCATGTGAGATGACGCTCGAAAAAACTGATGTGTGATGTGTTTTTGCTCATGAATACCTCAGAACCAGCTTTCAACTTTACTGTGTGAAGGGATGCCACCTGCATGAACGACTTTGCCGTCAATGACGACGGCTGGTGTAGACATCACGCTGTAGCTGACTATTTTTTGCATGTCTTCAATTTTTTCTATGGTGATACTTTCATTTTTTGAAGACGCCACTTCTTCAATTAATTTCACTGTGGCTTTGCAGTTTGAACAGCCGCTGCCTAGTACCTTGATATCTTTCATGGAATTCCCCGTTTTTGCTAAAGGACAAGATTGAATACATAACCCACGAGTAAAATTCCGCAGGCCACTATGCCGACAAAGGTCGCAATCAATTGCGGTTTCAACACTTTGCGCAGAATGATAGTTTCCGGCAGTGACAGCGCAATCACGCTCATCATGAACGCCAACACCGTGCCGAGCGCTGCGCCCTTGCCCAACAGTGCTTGTACGATGGGTATCACGCCCGCTGCATTGGTGTACATCGGTACGCCGATCAACACTGCCAGTGGCACAGACCACCATGCAGATTTACCCATGAAACTCGCCATGAAATCTTCCGGCGCATAACCGTGGATGCCGGCGCCAATCGCAATGCCGGCAAGAATATATGGCCATACTTTTCCGACGATTTCATGCACGCTGGCAAAGCCGCCGTCGATGCGATCCGCCAGCGTCATTGCTTCTCCAGCCACGCTGGCGTCAACACGAGGCAGATCCCGCACCCAGTCTTCCGTGTATTTTTCCATTTTCAAGCGGCCAATAATCCAGCCTGCGACAATCGCAATCGTGAGGCCGAGTGACATATACAGCAGTGCAATTTTCCAGCCGAACATGCCGAGCAACAAAGTCAACGCCACTTCGTTGACCATCGGTGCTGAAATCAGGAATGAAAATGTTACACCCAGTGGCACGCCCGCTTGCACAAATCCGATAAACAGTGGCACAGCAGAACACGAACAAAATGGAGTGAATATTCCCAGTGTGGCCGCCATGATATTGGCCAGTCCTTCACTGCGGCCAGCTAACAAAGCGCGCGTGCGTTCCGGTGTGAACCAGGAATTGATCATACCCATCACAAACACGACGCCCGTTAATAGCAGCAACACTTTTGGCGTATCGTAAAAGAAAAATTGCAGCGCGCCGCCGAGATGGCTGGCGCGATCGACTGGCAATTGCGCCACCAGGTATTCGGAAGCGGGTATCAAGCTTTTATAGAGACCAAACCATAGCAGCGATGCCAGAGCCAGAAAGATGCAGGGCTGTCTGCGCGGGAAATTCCATGGTTCGCTGATAAGTGCCATATTCAGACGCTGGCAATCCTGTCCATTTCGATCTTGAGTTGTTCGGGATGAT
>DAOMGA010000164.1:0-4463 GCA_035430085.1 Pseudomonadales bacterium | reverse complement strand
CACGCACACTTTCGGGCGATAACCCTCTTCTGTGGATACGCCAATAAACGGTCTGCGTCGCTGCGCCCAAACGGTTTCAGCCAGTTCATGTGCTTCAGTAAACATCACAATAAACACGCCGATGGCGGCTATGATCAATAACACACCGAGCGTGATGTTGAACCATGTCATGTATTGCTGCGAATAATCGTAGGTCACAATGACGAGAAACGATGCAAAAAGAAAAGCTACAAAGGCGAGAAACGTCCGGCCGCGTTGTTTGAGTCCTGAGCTGTCGATCAACAATAACGCGAGCGCCAGCACGGCGAGAATAATGGATACCACAGCCAGCAAACGCCATTGCGGAATCTTGACCAGACTGCCGGTAAACGGGAATTTGGGTTGGCGATCAACGTTGTACACGCCCCAGTATTTTCCTACGTCGCCTTCTGCGCCGGATTTCCACAACTGGTCAAACGCTTCAATAACAAAATAATCGTAGCCGGCGGTGTTCAGTTTGTTCAACAAGGTGCGCAAATAAATGGCTTGGTCCGCTTGGTCCGCTTCCGCTGCACCGCGATCACGTCCAAACGATGGCCAGCCCACCTCGCCCAACAGTAACGGTTTTTGCGAGAATTGTGTTTTGAGTTCGCCTGCTTTTTCCAATACAAAATTCACAGAGGCACTGGCGGGAATTTTTTCCCAGAATGGCAGGATGTGTGCAGACACCACGTCAACATGTTGTGCGAGTTGCGGATATTTCAACCAGATATCCCAGGTTTCAGCGGTAGTAACAGGCACTTTGACCTGCGAGCGTATTTGTTCGATGTATTCAATCAAGCGTGGCAAATCGACTTCACGCCGATACATACTTTCGTTGCCCACCACCACCAGTGTGATATTGCGATTGTTATTGATGACGTCGATGGCGCGCGCGATTTCTTTTTCATTGTCTTCTTCAATATTGCTCAGCCAGATACCTTGTACGACCGTCATGCCGAAATCCCGTGCTATACGGGGAATATCCGCTTGCGTGCCTTTCACGGAGTAGGTGCGAATCCGTTTGGTTTGTTTCGACAGCAACGCTAGATCCTGACGGATTTCATCTTCAGACGGGTATATATCCTTGGTGGGATCTTGTCCGTAACGGAACGGCGAATAGGCAAAGCCGGAAATAGCCGCCGGCCATGCCGGGGCTGCCATTGGACGATTAAAAAAAGCCCAGGCGGCGATGGAAACGGCAGCGATGCCGACAATGACCGCCAGGTTGACTATCGCTTTATGACTCGCCATTCATGATCCATTTTGTAAAAGTGAAGTTGCGGCAAAGCATAGCAGCTTGCCATGTTAATAGCAGGGCAACGTGCTGTTAGTACGCTAAAGGACAGCCCGTTTTTGTGCTGCATCAAACCTGGCTTGTAAAAGATTCTGCACTTCACTGGATGCGGGGCTGGCGCAGTGCCATTGCACAATCAATTGTTCCAAGAGTGCTTTCTGCTGGCTCGCGGCAGCTTGTCCCAAACCTTGCTGCAGTTTTCGCAGCTGGTATTCGCGGCGTAGAGGGCGATCCTCTTCAGGTGTGTCGGCACCCAACAGGATTTCCAGTTCGATACACAGTTCTCGGCGTTGTTGTTCGTTGCTTTTGTAATCAGGTGTTTGCTGGTTTTGCACGGCGGCGATGGCTTGCTGGCGACGGTTATCGATGGCTTTTTCCCAATCAGCAGGCAGGTTTTGTTGCTGCCATTGTTCTTGTACGGCGGCAATGGCGCTATCGGAACCCTGTGTTTCCAATGTGTGACATAGCTGTGCTCGCCGTGCCAGTTCTTGCAGTTGCGCTTGATGCTGGCGTTGGTTGATGCCGGCTAGTTGGCCGCGGTAAGCATCGCTAGCAGCATAGAATGCTTTTTTAACAGCGTGCTGTAATTTTTCCGGGATATCGGCAAGCGCTGTTTTGTACGCAGTTTGTAAACGTTCAAACTCGGCATGGCTCTGTGTGAGCTCGGTATCGGTCAATGTCGCTAGCGCAGCGATCTGTACACACAGATTTTTGGCCTGCTCAATATTGTCGCTTTCTGATTGACGTTGTTGCTGTTGCTGGCTGCGGCGTTTGTCAAAAACAATGGCTGTCTGTTCCTGCAATTGCTGCCACAGCTTCTGGTCTTCGTGTCGGCGAGTGAGGCCGATCAGTTTCCACTGGTCTTGCAACTGGCGCACACGGTCTGCCGCTTTGTCGAGATCTGTCATCGCGGCAATGCTTTTGGCAGATTCAACCAGTTGACGTTTTTTTTCTTCATTTACTTGCTGCTCTTCCAGCAGCTTGCCATTGATTGCTGCGAGCGCATTGTCAAAACGGGTACGAACAGGTTTTTCTTCGCTGCGTTCGACGGGATGAAAATCATGAAATTCCTGTTTTGCCTTTTCCAGAATTCGGGAAACAGCTTTCCAGTCAGCTTTCCCCCAATCCTGTGCGGTGAAAAATTGCTCCAGCGCCTCACAGATGGTCTGACGCTGTTGCAGGTTGAAGGCGCGTGTCTGTTTTTCTTTATCAAAATAGATAGCGCATGGAATCCATGCCTGATCGCTGGCTTTTTTGAAACGATCCCACAGCGCTTGCGCAGGTTTGCCAGAAGGTGGTTTGGTGGCGCGCCACTGATTCTGTAACTCACGTACGGCATCAGCTTTTTGCGGAGCGGGCAGTGCGGTATCCACCAGTTTCTCCATGGCAGCACACAGCTCTTCCAGTTTGGGCATGGCGGCAAAGGATTGCCAGTCCAGCAGATCGTGCAATTGACCGGATAACAGATGCAGCTTCCCATCAAATTCATGCACGTGTTTGTGATCAAGTTTTTTCAGGTTGTCGCGTATTTTTTCTTGCAGTTCCCGCGCTTTCTTGCTGTCGGCATTATCGATAGCTTCTTCCAGTTGGAGCATTTTCTGCTGCAAGGTCTTGCGCATCTCTTGCTGAATAGCGTCGTGTTTCTCACGGTCGGCTTGTGATTGTGCTTTTTGCTGTTGTTTTTTCAGTTCGGCGGTTGCCTGTTGCTCTGCTTGCAATGCCTGTTCTGCTTTTAATAATGCCTGCTCTGCCAGTTGTTCGCTGCTGGGCTCGATGGTTTGTACAGGTTCAGGTGCAATGTCATCTTGTTTTGCTATCAATGCCGCTTGTGCTAGCAATGCAGCGGCTTCGGTCTGGATACGCAGACAGTTGGCTGTGGCGACTTCAACGCGCTTGCCCAGTTCGGCATCGTGTTGTTGCAGGCTTTGCCATTGTTGCTGCAAATGGTTCAATTCACTGTCAAACAGCGGATGGTGTTGCAGGCGCGACAGTGTTTCCAGCCTTGTGCAGATTTTTTCCTGCTTCTCATGTTGCTGCAATTGTTCCTTGTCTTGTTCTTTTAGTGCTTGAAGACGATCGCGCACCAGGCGATTGGTTTTCTTATCCAGTTTGTCACTGTGTTTTACCAACTGATGCAGTGTGTCGAGATCGGTGATTGTCTCGAGTGGTTTACCCTGTGTCAGTTGTTCCAGTATGGAAGGTTCCCTGACTTTAGGCTGTTTGGGGACACTGGATACCGCAGGCTGTGCCGGGTTGGCAGTCTTGTTGCCGGACGGTTTGTTTTTTTTGAAGCCGAACAGTTTGCCTAGCATGAAGGATTCCTGAATGGGGCTGGGTTTGTTATATGGATGCTGTTATCAGATAGCCATTGTAGCCGCCAACGAGACGCTGACAATGCGTTGATTTTTTTAACGCGCCTGTTTTTGATAGCATTGTCTGCTTGGCAGGATAGCCATCACCTCACTCAGGATTGCCGTGCTTACCGATTCCCAGAAACAGACCATCCAGACCGCTTATACGCATTTTCTCGAGAAGAAAGGCTTGAAGGCGCGCCACGGCCAGAAATTGATGATCGGCACAGTGGCTCGCACATTGGGGGCTATCCAGACGGATGCTGAAGGTTTGAGGGTGAATGGCGGGCATGTGTGTGCGGTGGAAGCAGGCACCGGTACCGGCAAAACGGTGGCATATGCCTTGGCGGCTATTCCTGTCGCACAAGCGCTGGACAAGACTCTGGTGATTTCGACGGCGACTGTCGCGCTACAGGAGCAAATCGTACTCAAGGATCTGCCCGATCTGCGCCGCCATAGCGGTCTCAATTTCAGCTATGCCCTGGCAAAAGGGCGCGGGCGTTATGCCTGCGTTTACAAGCTCGATTTCCAGCTGGCGCATGGCAGTGGTGATGCCATGGGTACACAGGCGCTTTATCCCGACGAACAAGCTGCCCTGTTGCCAGAAAAATCGCTAGCGTTGTACCAGACATTTCTGGATGGTTTGGGTGCGGCAACGTGGGATGGTGATCGCGATACCTGGCCGCAATCCATCGACGATGAAGATTGGCAACGTCTCTCCACCGATCACAGTCAATGCACCGGACGCCGCTGTGCTTACGTCACGCAATGCCCGTTTTTCAAAGCGCGCGAAAATC
>DAOMGA010000163.1:0-4482 GCA_035430085.1 Pseudomonadales bacterium | reverse complement strand
ACAATTAACCGGTGTATTAATCGAGCTCACTGATCACAGCACTGTTCCCACCAATAAAATGAAACACGCACTGGCGATTCTGGATAAAGAGCCGCCATTAACACCGGCACTATTTGAATTGGCGCAGTGGTCTGCCAGTTATTACCAATATCCGCTGGGCGAAGTGCTGAATACTTTGCTACCTCATACGCTGCGCGAAGGCGGCGAACAATTCATCCGTCACGAACGTCATTGGCGTGCGATTCCCGCCGATCACCACGGCTTACGCCAGAGCAGCAAGCAATTGGCGCTGTATGAATGGTTGCAGCGTGAAAGCGCCTCTCGAGAATCCATTATAGCTGCCGGCTATTCTGCTGCCGTATTGAAAGCACTAGTTGATAAAAATTTGCTGGATGTTTTTATTCCAGAACCCGTAGCGTTTGACGGATCAAATTTGCTGGCTGAGACACCGCTGGATCTCAATGAAGAACAACGCGTTGCTGTGGATGGTGTAACACCGGGGAAATTTTCTGCCACTTTGCTGGAAGGCGTCACAGGCAGTGGAAAAACCGAAGTGTATTTGCAACTGATACACAAAATACTGGCACGCGGCGAACAGGCATTGATATTGGTGCCAGAAATTGGTTTAACACCGCAAACCGTTGCGCGCTTTAAAAAACGTTTTCGTTGTCCGGTGGCTGTGTTGCATTCCGGTTTGGCTGACAGTGAACGGTTTTCCGCCTGGCGCAGAGCATCACGCGGCGAAGTGGGCATTGTGATCGGCACGCGTTCAGCCTTGTTCACGCCGCTGGCAAGACCCGGCATTATTATTGTGGATGAAGAGCACGATAGCTCATTCAAACAACAGGAGGGATTTCGTTATTCAGCACGCGATCTAGCAGTGTTACGCAGCCAGCGCGAAAAAATACCCGTTTTGCTAGGAAGTGCAACACCATCACTGGAAACACTCCACAACGCTATGCAGGATCGCTATCAACATTGGCGACTCACACAACGTGCCGGTAATGCACAGTCACCATTGCTGGAAGTTATCGACATCAATCGCAAAGTATTAACGGAAGGCATGAGCAGTGAATTGTTGCAAGCCATGCGCGATGAACTGGCACGCGGCAATCAGGTATTGGTATTCCTGAACCGTCGCGGCTATGCGCCGGCACTGGTATGCGCAGATTGTCGCTGGCAGGGTGCATGCCCGCACTGCTCTGCAAAATTGACGGTGCATAAAAAATCACATCAGTTGCGTTGTCATCACTGCGATTATCAGGAGCCGTTACCAACTCACTGCCCACACTGTGACAGTACACGCCTGGATGCTATTGGCATCGGTACGCAGCGCAGCGAACAATTTCTATCTGAACAGTTTGCTGAATACCCGGTATTGCGCATCGACCGCGACAGCATGTCACGCAAGCAAGCATTTCATAATATGCTGGAAGAAATACAACGCGGCGACGCGTGTTTATTGATCGGCACGCAAATGTTGGCGAAAGGACATCACTTTCCGCATGTCACGTTGGTCGTAATTCTGGATATTGATAGCGGGCTTTTTTCAGCCGATTTCCGCGGTCCTGAAAAAATGGGGCAATTGCTGGAACAAGTAGCAGGACGAGCAGGACGAGCAGAAAAACCGGGCAAAGTACTGATACAGAGCCGCTTTGCCGAACATCCATTATTGCAAACATTGTTGCGTGACGGCTATCAACGACTGGCACGGCTGTTACTGGCAGAAAGACAAGTGGCAGCACTACCACCGTACACCTATCTCGCAGTATTGCGCGTTGAACATACCGATGCTTATCGTGCACAAACTTTATTGCGCGACTGGAACAAGATTTTGCAAACCCTGGTGGAGCCAGGAGTACAAGTCGCTGGACCGTGGCCTGCAGCGATGGAAAAACGTGCCAGTTTTTACCGATATGATGTACAAATTAAAAGCGTTAACCGCACAGCTCTACAAAAAACCCTGACACAATTTTGCAAACTCGCCGAGCAGCAGAAGCTGCCCGCCGGTTTGCGCTGGTCTCTGGATGTCGATCCAGCAGCTTAGTTACCCAATTTTCTCGCATTGGCTGGCGTAAAGTAATCTTCACCCCAGTCTTTGGATGAATAACGCTTCGGCGGACCGCTCTGCTCATTCACCATATAGTTAGTAAGATATGCGCCTTTTTGGAGATCGTGGTACAACTCTACGCGAGCACTCATGCCGGGAAGATCATACATATTCAGCATAGTACGCATATTGGTGCGCCACAGACTGCCCTGACCATCGAAGTTGTCAGACAACACTGCTGCCCAGGTATCTTCGTCGGTATACAGACGACGCTTGGCGTAAACGTGGCGCATACCCGGTGCGAGCACTGCAACCAATACATTAACGCGATGCAATTCATAACGCATGAAATTAGGGTTGATATGGTTAGGCGTCAGAATGTCCTTGTAAGTATGCGAAACGCTATCCAGATCGTAATTGTTATACGGGATATAAATTTCGCGCTGACCTTCCAGTTTCCACGTGTAGCGGTTGTTGGCGCCATTGAACAATAGAGCATCGTCCACTGTGCGCAAACCACCAGGACCGTCCGGGAAGTCATAGGCAATATTCGGTGCACGGCGTACACGACGCACGCCAGGCAGGTATTGCCAGGCATTACGGGATTCTTTACTCACTTCCTTGAGCTCATGAACCAGAATGACTTCGCCTTTATTTTTTTGCGGCAACATGGTCTGAATCATAACCATCGCACCAATATCCATCGTGTTGAATTTTTCGCGGGTCAATTCATCTGAATAATACAGAATGTAACGCTCTTCGATGCCCTGACGCATTACCACGTCACCATTATTGAATACAGCAGCACCATCCAGCGTACCTTTGGTGAAACCGATCATAGGCGAAGCCATGTGGTTCCAGAGAACTTCAGCAGCATTTTTGGGGATAGGAAACGGCACGCCATAAAATACATCGCCAGTACCATTGCCATCCTCAGTCAATGTCGCATTGGTCGCATTCAGCTTGGTATTTTCGTGGACTTTGTCACTGTAACGAACATCACGTTTGCTAGGATAAATCGGCATACGAAAAGTATCCGGATACTTCTTGAACAAAGCGATCTGACCATCGGTCAGATTTTTTTCATAATCTTTATAGTTTTTACCAGTTATTTCGAACAATGGCTTTTCATTGGGATAAGGATTGGGGTAATGCGTTCCAGTACCCTCATACTTTACTGATTTCGGCGCACCAAGAACTTCACCTGTCCACTTCGGGATAGTACCTTCCGCATTAGGGGCAGGATTGGCACCCATTGGCGTCAGGCTTGTGCCGAGACGGTTAGCTTCTTCCTTCGAGACAGCCGCGAATGCTTGCCCGCCTACAAAGGCCAGCAAACTACCCACTAACAACAAATGTTTTTTCATACTATTTCTTCCGCCCATTAGTAACTTATTATGTTTTAACTACAAAAAAAATTGTTTGGCAAACGCTTCTATTCGCGCTTTTTTGAATTCTATATCAGTCGGCACGATCTTGCCATCAACCATAAAGTTGGCACCATTGGTCATGGTAACCCCCATGGCTTCTACACGCTCAAACGTTCCACGCTGTGGATTTAACACCGCAGTCCAGACATCAAACGGCTTGCTGGTTGTACCGGCTTCTACACGTGCCGCCTGTATTCTAGCCAACACAGCCGGCAATTGTTCCTCGGTATACCGCAAACCTAGCCAGCCATCATGTTGCGCCGCTCGACGAAATGCTGCATCGCTGTCACCTCCAATAAATACCGGCACCGGCTTGGTGGTACCTGGCGACATCTGTAGCGGCGGGAAATCATGGAATTGACCATGGTATTCCACCATCTCGCCAGTCATCAGGTGTCGCATGACATCCAACTGTTCATCCGTGCGTTTGCCCCGCGTATGAAAATCATGTCCCGTCAGTTCAAACTCCGTTTTTTGCCACCCGATACCTACCCCCATGATGATACGGTTGTCCGAGAGATAGGCTGCAGTTGAAATCGCCTTCGCTGCATTAAAACTGTCACGCATCGGCAGCACATAGATTGTGGTGAGGAAGCGAAGATTTTTCGTCTCACGTGCCAGCGCAGCTGCAATAACCCAGGGATCCGGCCAGTGCGTGTCGGGATGCCAGAATACCTGGCCACTTTGCGTGTAAAGATAATCATCGACCTGATCCTTCGTACTGATCAGGTGATCGCCGAATGAGACCCCATAGAATCCCAAATCTTCAGCAAATTTTGCCAGCTCGACAACTTGGTCCAATTCACAAAAAGCCAGGGACTGCCAGAATTTCATATCAATCGCCACTCCATTTTTTTATTCATTTTTAAACAATTTTGGCAATAGTTTTTTATCTAGCAAGCCAGCTTCACCCATCCAACGCAAGGTATCAGTGAACGTATCTTTTGATGATCGCAGCACTATACCCAGTTCGGCGATTTCTGCTGCATTTTTTACTTCTGG
>DAOMGA010000162.1:0-4536 GCA_035430085.1 Pseudomonadales bacterium | reverse complement strand
CCTTCATCAATGGGTAATAGAGCAATCAATAAGCAACCTTAAACGTTGGACTATCCTCTGGCCGGGTTTTGCGATGATCATAAATTCTTGTGGTAGCAATATTGGCATGGCCCAACCATTCTTGCACTTTCGCAATATCTGCTTGATGATCGAGTGCATTGGTGGCTGCCGTTGCGCGTAACGAATGTGCGCCGATCTTGAACCCCAGTTTTTCAGAGTATCTCTGTACCAACTTATAAACACCGTCTGGCGTAATTGGTTTTTGTGATTCCTTATCTCGATTATTACTGGCTGAACGGAATAATGCCCCCGTATCTTCCAGGCCATGCCCAGCTGCATCGAGATAATCATGGATTAAGCCACTGGCGGCAGGATGCAATGGTAAATATCGTGTTTTGCCCCCTTTGCCGGATATTTTCATATGTGGCACACCACGCCGCTCCTGCTTAAAATCCTTGACCTTCAATCGGCACAATTCATCACGCCGCAGTGCGTGATAGAGTAGGGTGGCCAGTATCGCACGATCGCGCTTGCCCTTAAGTGAGCTACCATCCGGCGCATCGAGCAATTCACGTGCCTGATGATCGCCGATTGCCGGAGTTTTTCCTTCATAACTTTCTACCGCTGGTCGCTTTACACCCTTGACTGGATTATGCGTAACTGTATTTTTCTCACACAGGTACTCAAATAAAGAAGATATTGCCGCCAAACGGTGCCGAATGCTCATGCTACTTAATGTTCGACTCAACAAATCATCGCGCCAGGCAATAATATGAGCACGAGTTACAATTCTGAATTCTTCCGGATTCTGAATGCCCGTGAAATTCATAAAATCCTTTAAGGCATTTTCATAGGCACGCCGAGTCTCGACGTTACCTAAGTTGGCAAACCATTCAACTTCAGGTGGAACATCTGCAAGGCCCTGAAATTCTTTTGCAGTAAGTGCGCGATTGACTGTAGTAATAAGATCTGTCATGTTATTTGTCTAGCTCAGCATTTTTATACGGCGTTTCACTACCCATAATTGCTTCATAATCTCTACCACCATAAAAGATATTAAGAATGGTGACGCTTTGTTTATTCTCATTAACCTCAAAAGCTGCAATCGCGTTTTTATCAATGGCAACGATTCTGAGATTCTTGCGCAAATCATCGCGCTGTTGTCCAATCAAAGGTATTGTTTTAAGGTCATGACACTTTTGGCGTAATTTCTCTATATATGCCCACGCGACTTCAGGAAGTCCGCTCTTTGCAGCTATATATTCATAAATATCTGTCAGGTCTTGTATCGCATCGGGTGTCAGATACACTTCATAGCTTTTCATGACCTAGTGCGCTTATCCGTTGTTGATGAAGTTGTTCTAGCTTTTCAAACGCAGCATCCAGCAAAACCGGTTCACCGCTGTGTGCGGATTGTTCCAGACGCGCTTGAATGGAGGCAATTCTCGCGTGATGTTCTTCTTCCTGTCTTTGCCATAAACGCATCGCTTCACGAATAACCTCACTTGTGGAAGCGTAAGCGCCATCCTTCACTTTTTCCCTAATAATATTCAGCATATCCGGTGGAAGTGTAATGCTGATTTTTTCTGCTTTATCGGTGCGTTTCATTTTTTGTTTCCTATGTATGTTTCTAACACCTTTCAATGGTAGGATAATATCCTACTCAATGAAATTTAATAAAGCAAAATTATTTCAACCTTCCTTGATGTCATATCTACTTTACTATTGATAACATATTTTATCAATAATAGAGGATGCGGCAGCTTTGACTTAATTCAACCCATCATAAAATAGGTTATCAAGGGTAAAGTAATTGCCAAATATTTGTTAATTGCTGCGCAAAAATGCATTTAGTTTTTGGTTTCTGCCGTCTGACTTAAATTAAGAGTCCCATACTGATGGCATACCCGTTATCTTCTAAAAACTTTTAGGTAATTTTTTTAAAATGGTGCAGCGCATATTAGAATATCGCCTGTCCCATGATGGAAAACTAGAGGTGTGATGGCAAACTGATCGCGATAATTATTTTTTTAAGATGCTACTTCCCTATGAATGTTAAATTGATTATTTCAAGAATGGGACGGAAGGAAGGCCAGAGATCTTTTTATTATACTTAAGGAGGAAAGCATGCCTTTAAATAATGACAATATCAACGACCAGGAACAAGGTTCAGTAAGCAATTGCGAGTTGACTTCCATAGATGCAGGAGAGCAACGCGAAATCGCGAAAGAAAGTGTACACAGACGCGGCGATAGGTCTAGACAGCAAGCGAGGCGAAGCGCCCAAGAGAAGCAGCATAACACCAATAGCGAGACTGGCTCTACTCGCGGGAGTTCGTCGGAACACCATACAGCGGCCACTCGAATGGGCGGCCAGCGTAACCACAGTGGGGCTGGGCCGCACTCCAATGAAAGTGGCCAAGGAAATCAGAATCAAGGAACCAATAGCGGAACTGGTGCTACTCGCGGAGGCTCGTTTAAGCGGTAGGCCTTCACTCCCGCACGCAGTGCTTAAAAATCTTAATTGGAATCAAGCCAGGCACCCCAATCATCATGAAATTAAATTCCTAGCGTGATCTGAATATTTCTCGGCTCATCTGAAATATGAGCTCCACGCGGCGATAGCTGCCACAAGGATTAAACGCTTATTCTATCAATAATAAAATATTTAATTAAGCCAACTTCCTCCATCCTTGTTTGCCCAACCGACCGACTGCTGATCTAAATTCAGCCTTTTCATGACAAATTAATCACACTTTCTAAATCTTTTCACGACAGACATTATGGTAATTTACACATTATCCATAATACGCGTTCAGCGTTAATGTTCCACTGTACTCAGCGATCTCTCAGGGGAACGAGAGGAATTCAGATAAGCCGTTTATGTTTGTTTGTGATGCTAGCCTTACAGTTTGACGCAGCCCAGCAAAATGTAAGGCTTATTCCAATAAATAACGGTAATACAATTAACATCAATAGCTTATCAAAGTTTGCATTTGTCCCCAAATATTTAACCAGAAATTAGTCGGTATCTCAAATTACGTGGCGGTTATTGCAACTATGTACCCCACCCCAGTCGGGAGAACCATATGCTAAGGATTCCAAGTATTCGTCATGCTCCGACAATGTGTATTTATTGCAAGGGAACAGGACGAAGCCGTAGCAGTCTCAGAACCTGCATAGGATGTAAGGGAAGGGGTACTTTATCTCGTTGTGCGACCCATCGTGGAGATGTGCTTATTGCAAAGGATCGGGTTGCTGTCGTAGCCGGAGAATCTGCATATCGTGCAAAGGAGTGGACCAATTCTGAAGCCGCAAAACCGGGGAAACGCTCTAGGTATGGAAATGCTCCCGCCTCGACCTTATCCCCGATTACAACGTTTCACGATTCGTTGGTTATTCTTTGAAGCATCTGGCAGTTCACTTCATAACTTGTGCAACTCCGGCCGCTCCCATCGTCCCCCGGACCCCTTATCGCGGAAGATACGCTAGCAACCGGTGGCTTTAAGCGCGGTAGCCTGAGCCGCTGTATCCTGATCGGTGTCGAAACGCGCGTGTAGCCTATAAGAGTCGTTGCAGAAAAGCATTGCCGATGATGCTAATTTTGCAATACCTTGATGTAACATGCAACGCCCCTCCGGATGCAACAAGAGTATGCCTTTGTCGTGTTGCAATTCGTAGTTGATCATCGGATACCCTCCATTAGGTAGTGGCGCGAATGTTACTCGCGCGGTAAACATGCACAGCACGTCTTTAGCCATGTGCCTATAGAAAGGATGCTCGCTCGGGATGGCCATGTCTGTTCGTTACTGATCACAGGATCTACCGGGATGATCGGACTGTTTTACAAGGCAGAGCATACTGCGACCAACAAGCTTCAGATCTTTTTCACAACCGACAGAAGTGTTGAAATCCAGAAAGTGTGAGTGCTTCGATAGCGGGAGTTTGAGGTCGTCGAGAAATGGTCAGGGCATCGAGTTCGCAAAATGTCGTGCCGTGCTCATAAATATCTGAACGCCAGCCCCGCGATAATAGTCGGCGGCAGAGCGGCCAGCAGCAGTCCTGCCGGATGTACCGACTCATCATCGAAGTGTCCGCGCAGGATGGCAATGCCTGCCGGGTTAGGCGCGTTGGCAATGATGGTCAGCCCGCCGCCCGTCACTGCACCGGCTACCAGGGCGTACTTGAAGTCGTCAGACAGTCCTTCAACCAGTGAGCCAAGATACGTCAATGCTGCATTATCGGTGAAAGCTGTCAGAATGGCTGCGCCGACGAATACCGCATCACTACTCATACTCATCAGTAGCGGTTGCAACCACCACTGCTGCTGCCCGCCCAAGACTACCAATCCCGCCAGAAAGAAGGCGACCAATAGCCCCTCGCGCAGGATTAGCGGGTCTTGATAGCGCGAATAAGCGTGGGCCACACCGAGAAAGAACAGAAACAAGCCCATGAACATCGCCGGGTGATGAGCAAACACCACGACGCCCGCCAGAAACGCCAGATGCACCAATACCAGAAAAAGGGGCACCTGGCC
>DAOMGA010000161.1:1199-4551 GCA_035430085.1 Pseudomonadales bacterium | reverse complement strand
TCCTCATGCTGCTACTTTGCCGCCTTCGGGCGGCTTTTTTTATTCTCGGCGCTATTGATATTTCCCTGCATCTAGCCGCGCGCTTCCAGCACTGCCGCTGTGAGGATCAAACCGGCACCACACCATTCTGTCAGTGATAACACTTCATGGTTCAACCACATGGACGTGATGACGGCTGCGACCAGCTCCAGAATAATAATTACCGCAGCACGCCCGGCTTCCAGATGCGTCACGCCCCACTGCGTACCGATATTAGCCAGCAACAACCAGCACAAACCGAAACCACCCGCCAACAACAATAGCGATGGCGACACATTCACCGGCCAATGTTGCACGCCCAGCAATAACAATAACGCTGATATCGCAGTGCAACTGAAAAACATCAGGGCAACTTTAGGCGGAATGGGCAAGTGTGGCGTCGCACGAAAAATAATATTGTTCATCGCGTAAGCAAAGCCGGATGAAATAGCCAGCAGATCCAGCCACGATGGCGGCTGTGCAAAAATATTAACGCCACCGAGAATCAACCACGCACCTGTCAATGCGCACGCCACTGCCAACAGTCGCAGCAACGTCAAGCGTTCGCCAAGAAATAACAAACCACCCACTACAGCCCACACAGGCAGCATGTAAAACAGTGACATCATCCGCACCACATCGCCATACATCACACTCATATTGAATGCGATGCTGGCATAGCCGCCCAGACAAAAAATACCGGTAATAAAGCGCCATTGCGTGCGCCACTGTGATAACTGACGCCACAATAATGGCAGCGCAAACAGCAGAACAGAGCCATACGCAATAAAAAAAAGTGCGGCACCATCCAGCCCCGCGCTGGCAAAATATTTCAGGGGAATCCAGGTACAGCCCCAGATAATAGACGAACCTACCAGCGCCAATACTGGCAAACGAGAAGCCGTGTGCATCACCATTAATCCGCTGTGAGATATTCCAGCACATCCGCCATTAACGCATTGATACCTGCGTAGGCCGATGGCGGCGCATCCAGTATTTGTTGTGCGGTCTGGATGTACGGCGCATCCACCAATTCATTGCCATCGTCTTCTTCCACAAAAGCACGCGCACTCTCTAAAGTGGTTTCCAGATGGAATTGCAAACCGATAACACGCCTGCCCCACTGGAAACCCTGATTTTTACACGCAGTACTCTCTGCCAGATGCACCGCGCCGGCTGGCATTGCAAACGTTTCACCGTGCCAATGAAAAACCTCAACACTGGCAGGCAATGGGAAAACCGTTTTATCTTGCAAGTCTGTTTCATTATGCGAAACGGCTGTGACAGGAAACCAGCCGATTTCCTTGCAGGGATTGGCTTGCACACTCGCGCCCAGTGCATTGGCGATCAATTGCGCGCCGAGACAGATCCCCAGCACCGCTTTGCCAGCATCAATGGCTGCACGAATAAAGTTTTTTTCCGCACGCAACCACGGCAATGACTCTTCATCATTCACGCTCATCGGGCCGCCGAGCGCGATAACAAGATCCAGCTCATGCACTGATGGCAGCGTAGATGATTCAAAAAAATATGTGAATGTGACCGTTGCGCCGCGCTGTTCAAGCCACGCTTCAATGCTGCCCAATCCTTCAGACGGCACATGCTGCAATACATGGACTTTCATATCAGAACCTTATCTGTTTGCAACAACAGATACTATTCTATTCCGAACGGAAAAGTATCATGCTGGCGAAAAAACGCCATGTCATGATTAGGCCAGAGTTTTGCGCCGCTGGCAGCGGCAATCTCTTTCAGTTTGCGAATACTGGACAGTGCCAACGCCTCGCTATCACGCCAGCACAAACCGGGCGCAATCTCTTCATCAAGATTTTCCTGCAGATCGGCAGCATCACCGCACAACAATACCGGCCTGCCTTTTGGCAATTCAATCAGCATCGACATATGCCCCGCCGTATGCCCCGGCGTTTCTATCACTTGCACACCACTCGCCAAACCGTAATCACTGCAGTGCACACACCAATGCACATCATGCGTGAAATCATCCTGGAAATACGCTTCGTCTGCCGGTTCACACATCGCTGCCAGCTCGCGCTGGTGTACATGCACTTCAGCGTGCGCCATCTCGTTCAGACCACCAGCATGATCGAAGTGCAGATGACCACACACGACACAATCCACATCACGCACATCAAGCCCCAGCTGCGCCAGACGCGATGGCAAACGCTGTTCCGCCGTGATGTCCGGAGGCCCAAATGCAAAGGCAGGATTGTCATACCACTGTGCACGCAATTGCGGATCGTGTACCTTGCCGTAATCACAACCGACGTCATACAGGATACGACCGTTTCGGGTTTCGATCAGGTAAGCCAGTATCGGCGCTTCAATCATCACACCGGCACCAATGCCGCGTGTTGACAAGGTTTTTTCGTAACGGTGTGTACCGCACAACAATGGCCAGAAACGTGTAACCGATGTCATCGTCAATGTCCTGTTAAAATTAATGTCCTGTCAGAAAAGAAACACCATCAACGCCAACAAATGTTGCTCCCTGATTGCCCATCACATCAAAATCCACAGCATCTTCATGCGCCATACGCTGTACACGGTAACGGTGATAACTGGCGATCTGATGCCTGAACGGAATCATCTGCGGACAGCTCTGGCCAAATAAATTGGCATGCAGCGATGGCAAACGATGCCATGGCTGGTTCGGTTTTTCATGATGCGCATTGTGGTATCCGAAATTCAACGTGAACAGGTTCAACAAGGGATATTGCGTGGAATGCAGATTGCTATAGGTATGCGTCGCTTCAAATGCCGCATCAAACTGCCTGGCTTCTGGGCCGCGCTCCTGCTCCAGCGTTTCAAATAATGCATAGGTGTGCTGAAACGCATCCATAAAGCGCAACACATGCAGCATCAACATATAAGCAATGGCATAGCACAACAGCGACGCAGGCGCGTACAGACCAGCCAGGGTGAACAACAGACTACGGATCAACAGTGTCGTCACCACTCGCATGCGTTGCGCTTTTCTTGCGGGCAACACAAACGGCATGAGCGGCACCAGCCAGTGCATCACAATATCTACCGCTGGAATGTAAAACCACTCGAGTATTTGCAATACACGCAGTACTACAGGATGTTGCAGCAGCAGCGTACGGAAATTAAAGGCCACGACATCCGCACGATCCACATGATGCCGGAAATGTTTATGGCGCAAACCTTCATAAGTGCCGTAACAGGCGCCGGTCAACCACAACAGCACCTCACCGAAGCGCGCGTTATTAACGTTATCTGTAAACAGCGTGTTGTGTGCGCATTCATGAATCAGATACGCGGCAATAATCATGGCATGCGCCAGCAACAATAT
>DAOMGA010000161.1:0-1099 GCA_035430085.1 Pseudomonadales bacterium | reverse complement strand
AGTAGTGAAAGCAATATCCGAGCCAGAAAAATACGTTAACTGACGTTTATTACCGGCATGTGTCGAATCTTTATAGTGCGAAACAAAATTTATTGCACTGTAACGGAGCACAGTGTGTGTTTATGGATGCCATTACGCTGAAAAATTCTGCTTTCGGCAGTTGGCACACTCCGTGCATTTCTACCCATATGAAACGAGCGATCAACATTCGACCTTCCAGACCGTTGGCAATACTACTGGCACTGTTGCCCTTTGTAGTCGCCGCAGCTTTCTATGTCTCGGCATCCATTGCCCGGCATGCCGCAAACGAAAACGACCGTTTACTGCCCGATATGACACAACTGCTGGATGGCATACATCGGGTAGCACTGGAAGAAGACAAGCGCACGGGCGACATCATTTTATGGACGGACACCGCAGCCAGTTTGCAGCGCCTGGCGTGGGGTGTAGGAATCAGCGCGACCAGCGGTTTGTTGTTTGGAATGCTGACAGGGATGTTTCCTCTTTTTCGCAGCAGTTTTGCGCCACCAATTGCCATTCTGTCGCTCATTCCGCCCATGGCCATTCTGCCCATTCTGTTTGTTATATGCGGTCTGGGTGAAGTCTCCAAAGTGGTATTGATTGTGCTCGGCATTGCGCCGGTCATCATTCGTGACATGCAAGGCCGCGTGCAGGATCTACCGCACGAGCAACTGATCAAGGCACAATCACTGGGCGCATCGAGTTGGCAGATTGCGGTGCGGGTCGTGTTGCCACAAGTGTTGCCGCGTCTGCTGGATGCCTTGCGCTTGTCGCTCGGTGCCGCGTGGTTGTTCCTGATTTCTGCCGAGGCGATTGCTGCGGAAGACGGGCTCGGTTATCGCATTTTTTTATTGCGGCGCTATCTGGCGATGGATGTGATTTTGCCCTACGTGGCGTGGATTACCCTGCTCGCCTGGTTGATGGATCGCGGCTTGCGTGAGCTGCATAAAAAAGCTTTTCCGTGGCTGCGCAGCACAGATGCAGCGGAGGAAGCGCCATGAGTTTTATCAGCATCCAGCATTTGTGGAAAGAATACGGCAACCGCGTGGTGCTGGAAAATATTTCTCTCGATATTGCA
>DAOMGA010000160.1:0-4559 GCA_035430085.1 Pseudomonadales bacterium | reverse complement strand
GACAAAATTAAAACCTGCCATGCCTATGACGGCGGTAAAAAAAACACCTGTCAGCCATGCGTTGAATGTTCTTTCTTTTATTGAAAAATAACTCATGGCATCAAAACCGGAAGTAAAGAAATTCACTGAGCTGTGTCAGATGTGAAAAACAGTAGATCAAGACAATGGTACAAGTCAGCAAGGTGATGATATTGGGGCGAAAGACCAGCCGCGAGGTTTCGCTAAAACGAGTGACAGTCACATCGTAGTGGCGCAACAAGGTTTGTGAATTGGGTAGTAGCCATACGATCAGCAGTGGCCATGCAATCTGCCCGACCTGTTTCCAACCTTTAAAAAGATTGTCGTCAAATACCAGGCCGTGTTGCGTCAGCCAGATAGAAAAATCTCCCCATTTGCCGGCATATTTGATGGGCAGGGTTGCGCCATTAAAGCCAGCCATACCTTCCAGTATTTGTATAGCGCCGCTGGCGGTATCTGCGCGGAAAAATACCCACGCGACAGTCACTGACATAAAAGTCAGGGTGCCGTATAGCAATGTGCGCACGGATTCAGGCAGCAGCGCCTTGCGATCCTGGCACAGCGCACGCCAGCCATGATTAACGCAGAGATAAGCGCCATGCATCGCGCCCCAGATAATAAATGTCCAACCTGCGCCGTGCCATAAGCCACCGAGTAACATGGTGAGCCAGAGATTGATGTAGCGTCTGAACGCACCTTTCCGGTTTCCACCCAGGCCGATGTAGAGATAGTCGCGCAAGAAGCGTGACAGCGTCATGTGCCAGCGTCGCCAGAAATCAATAATGTTGGTGGATTTGTAAGGTGAATTGAAATTGAGCGGCAGACGAATGCCGAATAGCAACGATATACCCAGCGCCATGTCGACATAGCCGCTGAAATCAAAATACAACTGCAGTGTGTAAGCCAATACACCGCCCCAGGCTTCAAAAAAAGTGAGGGAGGCGCCATTCTCTGCTGCACTGAATACCGGTGTGACGTACACCATCACCCGATCAGCAATCAGGATTTTTTTGGCAAGCCCGATAGTAAATAACACCAGTCCCGCTGTGATGTTGCGCGCCGTCATTTGCTCGACAGCGTTGCTGGCGAACTGCGGCATCATTTCCTTGTGATGAATAATGGGGCCCGCTATCAGATGCGGAAAATACGTCACAAACAGAAAGTAGTCTGCCATGCGGTACTCGCGCACTTCACCGCGGTAGACATCCACGAGATAGGCAATCTGGGTAAAAGTAAAAAAAGAAATGCCGAGAGGCAGGATAATATTGTGTAGCTGCCAATCCAGTCCTGCCAGTTCATTGAGATTGGCAATAAAAAAATCGGTGTACTTGTAGTAGGCAAGCAACAACAGGTTCAGTGTTACGCCGAGTGCCAATATTGCTTTTGTGCGATGCTTGCCTGACAAAACCAGTCCAAAGCCGTAGTTAACCAGAATGGAACCGATCATCAATCCGAGATAAGCAGGATTCCACCAGCCGTAGAAAAATAATGAGCACATTGCCAACCAGGCAGTTGCGGCACGCTGGTTGAGCAGGCGACTGATGGCGTAGTATCCGCCGAGGCATACCGGCAAAAACATCAACAAGAATTCGTAGGAGTTGAATAGCACAAAATACCTGATGGGTTGTATGTCGTATTTAGCAGCGGGATTATAAAGGTATGGTCATAACGGGGGTAGTCGCGGTAAAGTTGATACCGGAACAAAAATAACGAGTGGAGTGGGTATGAGTAACCATGATAAACCGCGCGAAGGAGAGGCTGGTCCTATACCGCCCCGCAATTCCCGTACATTCCAGAAAGCGGATGGTTGGTATTTTATGACGCGCGAGCGAGTCAATATCGGGCCGTTCGCAACGCAGGACCTGGCTGAGATCGGTGTGCAGGATTATGCCGGTTTCTCGGTAGACGCTAACCTGCTGGATGCAGAAGATGCCTATGTCGTGCCGGACGAGAGTTGCTAACGCTTTTCTATATTCACCAGTACATCATTGAGTTTGATGCTGTCTTTTTTAGTGAGCGTAAAACTGGAAGGCCAGCCATGTGCCAGATCGATGTGTGTTTGCAAGGTATACGGCAGTGGGTTATCGGGTTTTCTGGATATTTTTTTGATCAAACGCACGGCTTCAATAACATTGGCTGAGCCTTGCACGGTAAATTCAGTTCTGCTGTAGGGTTTGATGAGCGGAATTTCGTTGCTCACGCCTTCAATCAGGTCAACGCCCGCTACATTGAATTGAAACGTCAGCCCTTTTACTTCCAGTTCCAGGTCATTCGGGTTAGTCAATTGCAGGCGCAGGACAAAGCGTTGTGCCAGCAGATTCCCCCCCTGTAGATGTTGAAAACCGATGACCTGAACATCCGGGTCAACCAGTGGTTGTCTCATCCAGCTGCAACCTTGCAGAGCCAGAATCAGTGCGCCAGTCAGCAGGATTTTGATGAGCGAGTTCATGGTATTGCTCTATGTTCCTCTTGTGGATGATGCGCCGCACAGGCAGTGTGTTGAGCATCCGGTAAGCGATCAAACGCGGCAGCAGGATCATCGGTCAAGGCGCTGTTATAAAATTGCGGCACGGTGAGCATGTCTGGCCAGAGATTTTTTCCTTGCCCGTTCTGGCCTATCCAGGTGGGTGCTGACCAGTCGGCATTGATTTCTGCTGGATCCGGCGTTTGCCAGTCCAGAATTTTTTCAGTGCCGACATACAGTTGAACATACGCCGTATTTTTACCTTCGTGTAAACGTGAACGCGTGTACCAGCTGCTCAAAACAATCGGTACACAATGTGTGGCAGTGTTTTTTGTCAGTGCTTGGCTGGTGATGCGATCGTTGCCGATCTGTACTGTGAAAGTATGATCCGGATTGTAGGCTAGCGACCAGATATTTTGCTGCCACACCAGATAAATTGATTCGGTCAATTTTTTATCGGGGATAATCGCGCCAATAGCAAAGCTGAAAGCGCCATAACCCGGCGCGCGCCGGAAATCATCTCCGCTGATACGTGCCTGACCATTTGGGGTGATGGCTGTGTATTGCAATGACAGTTTTATTTTAGCATTGCGCCAGTCGGCATATTCCTGTGCCATTTTTTTTGATTGCACCGGAATTTGCTGTGCGATATTGGTGCTGCCAGTCGCGTCGGTTTTTAATGCATACAGCTCATTGGGTGAGCTGCGCCATTCGCCGTCGGCAGATAGCAAACTGTAGTTGAATAATCCGAAGCTGCCTATTTCGTGTGTCAGCGTGCGCGGCAACAGTTTTTCCCCGGTCAGCACTGCCTGTAAATCCTGACCATCGATGTTTGCTGCTACAGGAATACCAGCGGCTTGTAAGAGTGTCGGATAAATATCCTGAATGGCAACAATATCATTGAACTGTTTGCCGGCGGCGCGCTGATCGGGCCAGCGGATGATTAACGGTGTGCGCAAACTGCCTTCGCGAAATTCACCCTTTACGCCGGCATAAGGCGCATTGTTATTCATCATCTGGTTGGTGCCACCATTGTCAGATACAACGACGATCAGGGTGTTATCCAGCTGCTGGCTGTCGCGCAAGGCTTGCACAGCTTTGCCGATTTCCGCATCAGCTTGCGCTAGTAGTGCGCGGTATTTTCCTTCCGGTGTGTCGGGAAATTTTATCAGGAACTCTGCAGACGCGGTGCTGGGATGATGTGGTGCAAACAACCAGTAGTTGATAAACCATGGCTGGTTTTTTGCTGCGTTATTGATAGTGTCCACAACGCGTGCCGCGAGAATATCTTCCAGGTGACCGCGATATTGCTGCAATGGCGTGTTGTCACTTTGCAGCCACGGATCGATGTAGGTCGGGCGTTTGGTGAAATCACCATTTTTATCCGGCCCCTTGAGTTGGAACTGGTTGAGAAAACCGAACCAGTTTTCAAATCCCTGTTTGTCTGGCCAGGAGTCACGCACAGCATCACCGAGATGCCACTTTCCAATATGCGTAGTTTTATAGCCTGCATTTTTTAATGCTTCCGGTAATGTAGTGATTTCTGGTGAGATGCCGCGAAAATCCGGGTTCTGCGCCACACGTGCCGATTCCCGTCCTGTCAGTAGCGCGAGACGCGCAGGACGACAAGTGCTATCGGCATAATGACGTGTAAAACGCACGCCTTCATTCGCCAGCTGCTGGATGTTCGGTGTGGGTGCATCGTTGCGACCAAAACCGGCAACGTCACTGTAACCGGCATCATCCAGTACGATCAGCAAAATATTGGGTTTTTTGTCTGCGGCTTGTGTTTGTAGCGCCAACACAGACAGCAACAACACGGTGAGCAATTTACGCATCTGTTTCATCTTTTAAAGCCAGTGCCCGGCGATACAGTTCACGTTTGGCGGTGCCGGTAATTTGCGCTGCGAGTGCGGAAGCTTGCTTGACAGGTAATTCAGCCAACAGAATTTGTAACACGCGTTCGCTTTCACCGGCATCAATAATTTTTTCTGCAGCACCCGCTACCACCAGAACAATTTCACCGCGTTCTTCCACGCGCTTTTCGTCTACGGCGCGTTCCAGTTCGGCCAACGTG
>DAOMGA010000159.1:991-4688 GCA_035430085.1 Pseudomonadales bacterium | reverse complement strand
AACAGTAATGCGGTGATGCCGCTATCGCCTGCCCCCAGTCCAAAGGCGATACGCAATAAAATCACAAACAATAAAAAGGGCAGTGCGATGACAAAATCAGCAAAAGCCATCATGCCTGTGTCTATACGAGCGCCACGGTATCCCGACATAGCGCCATACAGTGCGCCGAGTAATACGTACATCAGTGGCGCAGAAAATCCTATCAGCAGTGAAGTGCGACCGCCTTCGATCAAACGTGCGAGCAAGTCTCTCCCCAGTTTGTCTGTGCCGAATGGATGCGCAGGCAGTTCATAAACAGGGGTCAGAGTAATATTTTTTATGTCGCGCAGATTTTCTACGGGGGTTGCATGTGCAACATCCACAGCCAGTGTTTCTATGCCCAGTGATTTCCCGTTCTGATCTAATGAAACTACTGAATAAAAATAGCGGCGGTTTTCCAGTAATAACTGATCGGTATATGCGAGTATGCTGGATGTCTTATCAGCGTGCAGTGTTGTTAACGGCAAACCCAGATCCTGTAAACCTGATGGCGGCAGTGTATGGCGATAGAGTGCAAACGCCGTTGTGTTATTGGTAGGCCAGACCAGTTTCACGGCTTCAGTGTGTGCTACTGCGGCTAATTGCAATGCATGAATGTTGTCGGGTGTGGCAACTGGTAAAACAGTATCAGAATCAATTACCAGTGTTTGTAAACCCAGATGTGGCGGTTGCGAAATTTGCGTGAGATCCAGTGCTGCAGGGTCAACCGGCCAGAAAAATTTTCCCAGCGTGCAGAACAATAACAGCAGCAGTAGCAGAAGTAATCCGGTGAGTGCAGACGGGTTGCGAACGATGTCGCGCCGCACATCGCGCCATAAATTGCCGGTTTGTTCATCGTGCATGAAAGTGGCAGTTGTCATATCAGCTGCCATCCTGCAAACGGATGCGTGGATCAACAATGCCCACCAATAAATCCACCACCAATACCATCAGCACCAGAAAGCTGCCGTAAAAAACGGTCGTACCCATAATCACGGTGTAATCCAGTTGTTGCACGGCTTGCACAAAATAACGACCGAGGCCGGGAATCGCAAAAACTGTTTCCACCACAAAACCGCCGGTGGTGATGGCGGCAATGGCAGGGCCCAGGGTAGATAATACCGGGAGTGATGCGTTGCGCAGTGTATGCACCCAGAAAATGCGGGCAGGTGATAAACCTTTGGCGCGTGCGGTGCGAATATATTGCGCTTGTTGTACGTCCAGCATCGATGAGCGCATCAGACGCGTCATGTAAGCCATCGTACCCAGACCCAATACCAATGCTGGTAACAGGATTTGCTGCAATGTTCCCCAGCCTGCGAGTGGAAATTGCGTGCCAAATCGTTGGTTGATCTGCAGCACAGCAATTTGTGCGAGCGCAGCAAACACAAACCCCGGCACGGAAATGCTGGCGACTACGACGGTCATGATGGCGTAATCCTGCCAGCGTCGGTGAAAACGTGCCGCCAGTGCGCCCCATAAAATCGAGCCTGCAGCAGCAAACAGCAGTGCAATACAACCCAGTAGTGCCGAAACAGGAAAATGCGCACGAATAATGTCATTCACAGCGCGATTTTTCTGCGTGAAAGACAAACCGAAGTCACCGTGCAGCATATTGTTAAAAAAACGCAGGTATTGTGCTGGCAAGGGTTGATCCAGTCCGTAATATTCCAGCAGGGCGGTACGAATTTCTGCGGGTACGGCTTTATCATCAGCCAGTGGATCGCCCGGCACCATGTGCATGGCAAGAAATGTTGCGCTCGCAATAAACCAGATGGTGATCAATCCAGTGAGGATGCGTTTGAGTGCGTAGCGAATCATAGAGAAGGATTTTCCTCTATATGAGCATGCCGGAAATCAGGGTCACCACCAAAACGGTTGCGCCTTACATTTTGTAATTGCCGGTTTTGTACATAAATAATGCCTGGCTCTGTCAGTGGTAAAACTGCAATATCCTGTTTGATGATGTTTTGCATGGTGGCAAACGTTGCCGCCCGTGCAGTCCCGGGCGGTAATTTTGCAGCTTGTGTTACCAGTTGGTCGTATTGCGCATTGTTGTAGCGCCCGTGATTGTTGGCATTGCTGGAAGCGAGCAAGTCAGCAAATGTCATCGGGTCATTGTAATCCGGCCCCCATGCAGACAATGCCAGATCAAAATGCCCGCTGTTCAGTTTTGCCAGTTTTTGTTTGAAAATCTGCTTGTCGATAATCAGTTGAATGTCGAGTGTCTGTTGCAATATGCGCTGCAAATACTCGGCTTGGCGTACAGCCGATGGTGTGTCATAGATCAACAATGTTAATGGCGGCAGTATTTCCAGATGCAATTCATGCTTCGCTGTTTGTAGTGCGGAGCGCGCTTTTGCAATATCAGGGGATGGAATGATGTTGGGTGTTGTTGGTAAATCGGGCAGCCAGCCGGGAAAGAAGTTTGTGGTAGCGCGTGTGCCGGGTGCAGCGATCACTTTATTGACTAACGCTTGCCGGTCAATCACCAGACTGATGGCTTCGCGCAGTGCGCGGTTGTGTAGCGGGCTGTTCTCGCGAAAGTTGAATTCCATGTAGTTCAGCATGCCATTCAGGAAAGACTGTATATACAGGCGTTGTTGCAATGCTTGCGGCAAGGTTTCTCGGTTTAGCTCTGTAAACGCAATTTCACTGGATTGAAAAAGATTGAACAAGGTGTTGGCATCATTGGTGATATGTGGAATACGAATACTTTGTAGTTTGATATTGCTGGCATTCCAGTACTGTGGATTTTTTTCCAGGGTGAGGCTGGCGCCATGTGTCCATTCGGTGAGGGTAAACGCGCCGTTGTATAACAGTTTGTCGGCATCGGCTGCGTAGCGACTTTGCTGTGCGTTATAAAAATCTTCCCGCAATGGAAAATAGGTGGCAAAAGCTGTCAAGCTAAGAAAATAGGCGGTAGGTTGTTCGAGTTCCACCCGCAAGTGTCGATCATCATCGGCAAACACACCGAGTGCGCTGGTGGGTAATTCGCCGCGATGCACTTTTTCTGCATTCTTGATCGGGTAGAAGATGAAGGCGTAATTTGCAGCAGTTTTTTTATCCAGTGCAGTACGCCATGCAAAGACAAAATCCTGTGCTGTGACAGATTTGCCGTCGCTCCAGCGTGCGTTGTCGCGCAGGGTGAAGCTGACATGTGTGCCTTCTATCTGCCAACTTTCCGCTACGCCGCCGACCAGTTCATTGTTGTCGCCGTAACTTAACAAGCCTTCCTGTAGATGCAGCAGCATAAAAAAACTCACGCTGTCTGTGCTGGTGAGGCTATTGAGATTCGGTGGCTCGGTACTCAAAGCCAGCTGCAGGGTGTGCTTGTCAGCATTAACTGCGTTACTCGCTGCCCATGCAGGTAAAGTCACGCATAGCATTGCAGCCAATAATAGACTCTTATATTTTTGATACGACATCGTCGGCAAAACGCTTGATAGCATCGAGTTTTACAGTCAACGGACTCGTTGGTTTTCCACCATGCACTTTATCAGGATAGAAGAACCAGGGTGGTGTGCACAAAGCGGTAACGCCCATGTCACGCATGCGGCGAAAACCGTCGAGGTCGTAAGCATCACGTGCGTTGAAACACAGGCGTTCAAACGGCAAATGATCGCGCCCCAGTTCGCGGCGGTACTGTTCTACTTTATCAAAATAGGTTTGTAATTCT
>DAOMGA010000159.1:0-981 GCA_035430085.1 Pseudomonadales bacterium | reverse complement strand
GCGCTGGTATGTACATCAGAGATCCAGCCGTCATGTTGTGCGGCGCGTTTCAACGCCGGTTCAGAAAACCCACCAACGTATACCGGTAAATCTTCGGAGGGTGCGGGGCGCATTTTCAATGCAGGCAAATCAAAAAAATCGCCATGGTGTTCTATCATCTCTCCTGACCAACATTTTTTTATCACAGCCAGCATTTCATCAGCACGTGCACCGCGTTTTTCAAACGCCTGGCCGCCGGCAATAAATTCTTCCGGCATCCAGCCCATGCCGGCACCGAGGGCTACGCGGTTATTGCTCATCACAGCGAGTGTGGAAAGAAATTTCGCTACATGCACCGGGTTGCGTGCCGGCAATACATACACATTGGTGTAGAAGCGCAGTCGTTGTGTGACGGCAGCCATCGCGCTGATCGCAACCCATGGGTCGGGCCAGTTAGTGTCCTCACTGAAACGGGGTTTTCCATCTTTTGTGTAGGGGTATGGCTGTGAAAATTCACGTGGATAGATCAGGTGATCCGAGACGGCGATCCAGCCATAGCCGTGTTCATCGGCGGTTTTGGCGATGGCGGTGAGTTCAGTGGGGTCGCACAGCGCGACCGGGATGGCAAATTGCATGGTCAAATTATCCGAAGAAGTCAAAAATAACAAAATATGGCGTTTGGCTACGGTATCATCTAGCCCATTATTTTTATGCCATTTTTTGTTGATTGGATCAGGATGAGTTTTATGGGGCCTTTGAAAGGTTATCGCGTAATCGAGCTGGCTGGCATGGGTCCGACACCATTTGGTGCCATGATGCTGGCGGATATGGGTGCAGAGGTGATTACCATCGAACGCCAACCGGGTTTTCCGGGGCTGCGACCCGTTGACCCCACCTTGCGCAACCGCCGATCCATCGTCGTCAATCTCAAGAAGCCGGAAGGCGTCGAGTTGCTGCTGAAACTGTGCGAAAGCGCGGACGCTCTCATCGAAGGCTATCGCC
>DAOMGA010000158.1:0-4689 GCA_035430085.1 Pseudomonadales bacterium | reverse complement strand
GACCAAAACTGTCATTGATCACTACGCCAATTTTTACGCCGTGTTTTTTTTGCAATGCATCGCGCAATGCTTGTGCGCTGGCATCAGAGTTTTCCGGCAACAGCAATGCCATTTCTGAATCAGCATTGTCTGGCAAGTTAGATTGGTCGATGCCGGCATTCGCATGCACAAAACCGAGTTTGTGTTCGACGACGATCGAACCGTAACGGTAACGCAATACACGGTTGGATTCTTGCAAAACCAGCTCAACTGCGCGCGGGTCTTTGCCAGTTTCCTGTGCGAGTCTTACTGCTTCGTCACGCGGCGTAATGTCTTTCAATGTGCGATAACGGTTCTCGGATTTCGAGACGATTTTTTGTGCCAGTACTACGATGTCACCATCTTGCAGCGTCAGCTGGTTGTCAGCGAGTGAATGACTGATCTGCACTGCGAGATCATCGCCGGGTTTTACCAGCGGGAAATCTCGCAGCGCCAATAATTGCAAACCGCCCATTAGACGCCTGGTGTGCCGGTAATCTGGATGCCCGCACCACCTTCGATCTTGTAACGTTTGTTCAGTGTGATCAGCACAGACGTCAGCGCTTCAGTGGCGGCGGAGTTGGCAATCGGGCCGGCGTGCCAGGCTTTCATGCCGGCAGCTTGTGCCAGTTGCACTACGACTTCGCGTGCATCGATATCATCGCCCGTCACCAATACATCACAGTGAATATCGTGTTCATCATTCAGGTGTGCGGCAGCGATATTCTGGAAAGCAGATACCACACGCACATTTTCACCGAGGGTTTTCTGTGCAATCACACCGGCAGAGCCTTCCGGTGGTAATTGCACAGTACCGACTTTCGGTGGTTTCAGTGATACGGTTACGTCGATAAAAATTTTGCCCTGTACAGCACTGTGAATAACAGCGAGTGTGTCTTGCTGGTGCGAGAACGGCACCGTCATGCACACGATATCGGCTTTAACAGCGGCAGCGCTGTTTTCCAGCCCTTCCACTTGTGCATTGGGCAAGCGCGCTTTCATGGCGGCAGCGGCTTCGATAGCACTTTCTGCTTTGCGTGAGCCGATAATCACGTGATAGCCTGCCCTGACCCAGCGGAATACCAGGCCAGTACCCAGGTCGCCTGTGCCGCCAATCACTGCTATTACCGGTTTTTGTCCACTCATGTTGTGCTCGCTCATGCTGCCATCCTCATTCAAGTACGTATTGATGAATTGTTCTGACCTGCATCATAGCCGCGCTGGCCGCTGCGTCACCAGTGGGCTTCCCCACTTGGCATGCAGTGGCTTTTTATGGCTTCCAGCATGACAACGCTCTCCGTTGCTACATTCAATTTGTGTAATCTGCAGTGTCCCGGCTACCAGATGTTCGGTGAGTTTGCCTGGACGCCAGTGCAATACCAGCGCAAGGTGGGCTGGACGGCAGAGCAGATCAAGGCGCAACCCGCAACGCTGATCGCATTTCAGGAAGTGTGGCGTGAGCAGGCCTTGCAAGAGGTGTTCAACACCGCTGGTTTACAGGACGACTACCAACTGGTATGCCACACCAGTGGCGAAGACATGAATGTGGCGTGTGCAGTGCATCGTGACTGGGAAATACTCAACGCAGAGTGGATCACAGCATTCCCGTCTGAACTGAACTGGCGCAGTGACGATACCCGTTATGAAATGAATCTGGATATTGATCGATTTTCACGCCCGGTTCTGAAATTGCGTTTGCGTGGGCAGGATGCACGCACGCTGACCTTGTTCAATGCGCACCTGAAATCGCGCCGCCCCATTTCGCCAAACAACAATGGCTATTACGGTGTGGGCGCAGATCATTGGCTGGATATCGGCAAGGCACTCTCTGGCATGCGTCGGTTGGCGGAAGCGGCGGTGTTGCGAGTGTTAGTGAATCGTCAATTGTCGCAATCCACTGATGCGGTCATCGTGGCGGGTGATTGCAATGATCGCAATCCCGGTAACGTGCTGGATGCCTTGAAAGGTGATGCGCGTTTCCGGCGCGGTACGAACAATCGTAGTGGCCGACGGGCAGATTGGGGGCTGTATCACTTGCTCGATCTGGACAAAAATCCGGGTGATTCCCAACCTGATAAATACATTACTTTTTGTGGTGATGATGAAACGTTGGCACTGGATCACCTGCTGTTTTCCTGGCACTTTCATGCGCGCGCTGCAGACAGTCGCTGGCATTTGCAACGCTGGGATATCAGCAGTCAGCACCTCGGCAGCCAGAAAACGTATGTCAGCGATCATGCGATGGTGGTGGTGGAGTTTTTAGCCGCAAAGGCAGCAAAAACTTCACGCTAGACTCGTGCTTTCATATATGATTGTTGGTAATAATTAAAAAAAGAGGGTGCTGTATGACACTTTCCTGCCTATTGCATAGCGTTCGTAAGTCAACGGTTTTCTGTCTATTAATGATGGTTATTTGCCCTCCTATTCAGGCAGAGCAAACACTGGTTGATGCATTGGATGGCACATGGAAATATCTGGATAATGGCAGTGATCCAGGTACGTCATGGCGTGACGAAGCGTTTGATGATAGTCAGTGGAATGAAGGTGTTGCCTTTCTAGGCTATGGTTATCCGGGCGAGATCAGTACGGTGATCAATGCGGGGCCGGAACATCAGCGCCATATCACCAGTTATTACCGTCGTACATTTACGGTGGCTGATGCTTCTATCTATATTGATCTTGGCATGAGTTTATTGCGCGACGATGGGGTTGTTGTCTACATTAATGGCAATGAAGTTTTTCGCGATAACATGCCTGCTGGCGAGGTGAATTTTGATACCCCGGCTGCCAGCGAAATCAATGTCGAGTCATCCTGGTTTGCAGGGATTTCTACGCCACTCCCGGCAAGCGCTGTGCACAATGGCAACAACACCATCGCAGTGGAAGTGCATCAATTCAACCAGGAAAGTAGCGATGCTGCTTTTGGTTTGCTGTTAACGGGCAATTACCCACCCGATCAGCCCGGCATTTTTTCACGCGGCCCCTATTTGCAAATGATTACGCCGACATCAGCGACTATTCGTTGGGGGACGGAAATAAAAAGCGACAGCGTTGTACATTTTGGTGTGACTGCACCAAATCTCGTCAATACAGTGAGTGATGCTGCATCGACGTACTACCACGAAGTGACATTGACCGGGCTCTCGCCCAACACCACGTATTACTACGATATCGGTTCTTCTGCCGGTGTCACCAGTTCGGGCGCAGATCATTTTTTCAAAACGCAGCCGCTAGTCGGTTCTCATTTGCCTACACGTATCTGGGTCATCGGTGATTCGGGGCGAGGCGATCAGGATCAACGCAATGTTTATCAGGGCTACACCAATTATGCTGCTGGCCGTTACACGGATTTGTGGTTGTTGTTGGGTGACAATGCTTATGGCAATGGGACGGATCAGCAATATCAGGATAAATTTTTCAAAATTTATCCATCGTTATTACATCAAACGGCGGTGTGGCCGTCGTTGGGTAACCATGATGGCTCTAGCGTACATACACCGACCCAGACCGGTGTTTATTACGATATTTTCAGTTTGCCCAAAGCAGGCGAAGCTGGTGGCGTAGCGTCAGGTACAGAGGCGTATTATTCCTACAACTACGGCAACATGCATTTTATTGTTCTGGATGCCTATGATGTAGACCGAAGTCAGACCGGTGATATGGCGCAGTGGCTGGAAACAGATCTCGCTGCCAACACATCGGATTGGGTAGTGGCGTATTGGCATCATCCGCCTTATTCCAAAGGTTCCCATGATTCCGATTACGAAATTGAATTGATAGAGATGCGGCAAAATATTTTGCCCATTCTGGAGAATCATGGCGTCGATCTGGTGCTGTGTGGCCACAGTCATAGCTATGAACGCTCAAAATTTGTAGACGGGCATTACGGTCAATCAAACACCTATCTTGATACGTTGTTCGCGCTGGATATCGGCAGTGGCAACATGCTGAATGGTGCGCCTGCTTATACCAAGGCACACCCTGCGATCCCGCATGGCGGTACTGTGTATGCTGTAGTGGGTACTTCTGCACAAGCGCAAGGCGATGGTGCCTTGAACCATCCTGTGATGCAGCACTCCACTTACACCTTGGGGTCGATGGTGATTGATGTGGATAATCTTGCGCTTACGGCGCGATTTGTGGGTGTGTCTGGTGAGGTACAGGATGCATTTACTATCCAGAAATTGACGGCAGGATCGGATAACGATGGCGATGGTATTGCCAACGGCAGCGACAATTGTGCATTGGTGGCCAACGTCAGTCAGTTGGACACTAATAGCGACGGGCAGGGTGATGCCTGCGATACAGATGACGATGGCGACGGAATTAATGACGCTATAGATGCCGATAGCATGGGTGTTGTCAATAATGCGGGTTATGGACATGACGATGATGGTGATGGTGTGCCGAATAATATTGATGCGGATGCACTGAATGCTTCTATTCGTACCGAGAGTGCTTTGCCATTTAATGGTGCGTTTAAAGGCTCTCTTGTTAAGGAAGCATTAGAACGCCAATAATATTGGTGGTTAGAGAATTTTTATGGTGGGTAATCGGTCATGGTAAAGCAGGTGGTTGTAGGAGTGCTGGTGATATTGGCTGGCATTTTTCAGTGTGTGGCTGAAACTCCCCGAGAAGCAACGCAAAAAGTTTTGTCGATAAAATTGAACG
>DAOMGA010000157.1:0-4707 GCA_035430085.1 Pseudomonadales bacterium | reverse complement strand
GAGATGAATTGGTCGAAGCACCATTTCAGCGACTTATCAGCAATCGCAAACTAATTGGTACGATGCATAAGGGATTTTGGGGATCCATGGATACCTTTAAAGACAAAAAGCAATTTGATGAATGGCATGAATCAGGCTATCGACCCTGGCATGTCTGGCAGAAACATGCTTAACGAAACGGATAAAAATGCAGATTCTCGCACATTCAGTTACGCCAAAATCTATTCTTTTGATTGGCGCGCATTGCGATGATATCGAAATTGGTTGTGGGGCAACAGTATTACACTTAGTTGAGCGTTTTCCTGAGGCGCATTTTGATTGGGTCGTATTCAGCTCTACGCCAACTCGCTACCAAGAAGCAACCCGCAGCGCTGATCTCTTGCTTACCGGTGCTCGTTCACGAAACATAATCATAAAGAATTTTAGGAATGGTTATTTCCCATATGTCGGTGATCAGATCAAAGATTATTTTGAAATACTTAAAACTCAGACCAATCCAGACTGGATATTCACCCATTACGGTGACGATCTGCATCAAGACCATCGCATCATATCAGAATTGACATGGAACACTTTTCGTAACCACCTGATTTTTGAATACGAAATACCAAAATATGACGGTGGGCTAGGGTCGCCGAACTGCTTCATTCCAGTGCGGCAGTCGTTGGCGGACAAGAAGATTGATATGCTAATGGATTATTTTGTGAGTGAAGCAACGAAACAATGGTTCAGTCGCGATACTTTTAGCGCCATGCTTAGAATTCGCGGAATTGAATGTAACTCGGTTACAGGATTGGCTGAAGCCTTCTATTGCCGAAAATTCTTGATGTAACGGGTAGAATGTTGGTGAGAACGGACAATAGTGGGTCGATATACACAACTCCTTCAGATTAACATCTCCTTGCGGGACTTTAGCCACGCGTTACTAGACACCATAATCACCCTAGCGGACAAAACGAACATATACCAAGCGCCAAATCCCAAACGCCTTGGGAAAACCCCGGCACTGACAACATTACGGGATGCACAAACTACCTCGACAAACCGCGGGTTGCCGGTACATGTTCCCCTTTATCAGCTAGGTTGCCGGGCAACAAGGTCGCAATCCGTCACCAATCCCCTTCACTTAACATTTACCGATCCATAATCAGCATCCAAATTCAAGAAAATAAAAACAAATCGATTAATGTGAACAACAAGCCATAGAGCCATCTTCTCATCTATCACAATACGTTCACAACAGGCCATTACTCATGCACCATGCCCCCACCTCATCATCAACACCGTCTATAAGTGTTGGCCTACCTGTTTATAATGGCGAACGCTTTCTTCGCCAGGCACTTGAGTCCATACTGACACAAACCTTTTATGACATTGAAATTATTATTTCGGACAATGCATCGACTGACGGGACAGAGAGTATTTGCAAAGAATTTGTGGCACGCGATCCACGCATTAATTATATTCGGCAACCAGTAAACATCGGGGCGATGCGCAATTGGAACTTTGTGGCCAATCAAGCTCGTGGAGAGTATTTTAAATGGATGTCGGCCAGCGATTATTGCGCACCTGACATGTTAGCGCGTTGCTTTGAGGCGATGAATGATGACAGCAATATTGTATTGTGCTACGGTCAAACCTGCTTGGTCGACGAAGATACAGGAAAGCTGACAGAATATTATGGAAATATAGAGATAATGGAGGATCGCCCACATGAACGCTTCGCAAAATTGCGCAATTCTCTCAAATTGAATAACGCATATTGCGGAGTAATTCGCACCGACGCCTTACGTCTTACGAAACTAAATCGCCTCTATTCCGAAGGGGATATTGTTCTCATGGCGGAACTTGCGCTACTTGGCCGTTTTCGCTTGCTACCTAAGATATTATCCTATCGTCGGATGGGCTGCGAGACGTCATCAAACAAATTGAATCTTAGCGACTTGGCTATTTTTCTCGACCCTCAGAACACCTACGATATTAATCTACGCTCGTTTTACATGCATCGTGGCATACTCAGCGTGATCTTACGCACCCCAATTAGCGTTCCCGAAAAGCTTAAAACTTTCGCGCTTGCGTTTAGGCATATTATCTGGGCCCGGGAAGCGCTAGCTTCTGAATTGCACCTAGCGCTAAAACGAAGTTTAACGAACCTTCGGTAGCCGACATTGTGGATAACACAATATTTTCAGTGATATATATCACCATCGAAAATCTGTCTAATTAAAACTGCATGAGCAACAAAATACAAAGCAAAATGGCCAAGGGCGCCATTTGGATGGTGTCATTCAAGCTGATCGAGCGCAGTATCGGCCTCGTAAGCACGCTTGTTCTTGCGCGACTCCTAAGCCCGGCTGATTTTGGTGTTATTTCCATGGCGTTGTCATTTATATTCTTGGCAGAGCTATTGGGAGCCTTTGGATTTGACGTAGCCCTTATTCACAACCAGTCTGCTACGCGTGAATATTACGATACTGCATGGACCTGTAATATATTATTGGGGCTATCCATCACGCTTATCATGGTTTTAGCTGCTTTTCCTATCGCAAATTTCTACAAACACCCCGAATTGGTGTGGGTGGTTAGCGTTCTTGCTTTAGGTCCGCTGATTAGTGGTGCCGAGAATGTTGGGGTGGTTGCCTTTCGAAAGGAACTACTTTTTCACAAGGAATTTGTATTTCAACTTACCAGAAAAGCACTAGGTTTCATGATCGTGATACCAATGGCATTGGCTCTTCAGAATTACTGGGCCTTAGTCACCGGCATCCTTTTTTCGAAACTGGCAGCAACGGTCATAAGCTACCTGATGCATCCTTATCGCCCACGCTTTGCGTTATCACGCACTAGAGAACTGATAGGCTTCTCTGGCTGGCTGTTGATGAACAATCTAATTGGATTTTTCAAAGAGCGCAGCTCCGATTTTTTTATTGGCCGCCTATTCGGCGCCGACTCCTTAGGCACCTACAATATTGCCTACGAGTTTGGCCATTTGCCTTCAACTGAGCTAAGCGCGCCGATAAACCGCGCGTTGCTGCCCGGTTTTGCAAAGATGACAGAAGTGGAGGATGTTTCGCGTGGATATAAAAATTCGCTAGGAATAATGGCGCTGCTTGCAGTGCCGTGTGCGGCCGGGCTCGCTGTATTGGCACCTTATTTTGTGCCTACCGTCCTCGGTGTCAAATGGTTGGCGGCAGTACCGCTGATGCAAATCCTTGCCTTCAACGGAGCCGTGTTAATGTTTCATTCGCCAATTTGTGCTGTATTGCTGGCCCGAGGCTATCCGCAGATGCCAGTGATCGCAAATGGATTGTACATGCTGATTCTGTTAAGCCAACTTTCCTTCATTGCGCTCAACGTCGAACAATTTAGTGTGCGGAATGCAGCTTTCGCAGCCCTGCTCAGCTCGCTGCTAAGTACACCTCTGTATCTGTATATATTGCAGCGCAAGCTGTCTATATCGCCCATGATATTTATGCGCGCCATAGTCAGACCGCTATGCAGTTCTGTCCTTATGGTTCTGACTATTCATTGGCTTTTACCTGCATACGATAGCTCGATGGCACTAACAACCGTGGCGACTTGGTTGCTCGCCGGCATAGGCATAGGTGTTATCGTCTATATGCTTGCTGTCTTAATCTTGTGGATTCTTGGCGGGAGACCCAATGGACCTGAGCGGGTACTGTTAGATCACGTAGGTAAACTTTTCGGCAAATTTAAGGCCTCATCTTCTGCACCGCAACTCTGAGTTAATTACAGGGAATATCATTATTAGGGGGTTAATTTATGGAAGCTTTATTAACAGTATCGCCTCATACCTTGAAGCTACGTGTGGGTGAATGGGTCGTTGTGCGTTCTCGCCCAGAGATACTATCCACACTAAACCAGCGTGGGCGCCTGGATGATCTTCCGTTTCAGCCCGAAATGCTTGCGTTCTGCGGGCAGCGTCTGAGAGTGGCAAAAGTTGCACACAAGACTTGTGACAATATTAAGAAAACGGGCGGCCGGAAGATGGTTGCTGCAGTGCACCTCGCTGGGGCACGTTGCGATGGCTCCAGCCACGGGGGGTGTATGGCCGATTGTGTTTTTTTCTGGAAGGAAGCTTGGCTCAAGCGCGCCGCTGAGCCAGATAGTGCACCGTCCCCAAATACGCTTATCAACACCGAAGGAATTTTTCAATCTGCCGTTATTGGCGGCGATCCAACTATAGCAGACCCCACCTACGTTTGCCAAACGACGTCCCTATTTGAAGCTACTTCACTCCTTCACTGGTGGGATATACGCCAATATGTGCAAGATGTGAGAAGTGGCAATCACAGCCTCCTTCACATGTTGCGCATCATTGCGTTTGCCGGGTACCGAAAACTTATCAGTCTTGGCGTCGGCTACCGCCTCCTGATTGGTGTGTTTAACATTGTGACAGGAAAGCCATTTCCCAGTGACAGAGGCAAAATTCCCCTTGGGACTTCGACCCCGAATGAAATTCTGAATTTCCAGCCTGGAGATTGGGTGGAGGTTAAATCTCAGGAAGAAATTCTTGATACGATCAATATCAATGGCTTCAATCGAGGCATGCGATATGACATGGAGATGTCAAGATATGCTGGAAAGCAGTTCCGTGTTCAAATGCGCGTTGATCGCTTGATTAATGAGCAGACAGGCAAGATGATGGAAATGAAAAACCCGTGCATTCAACTGGAAAACGTCTAT
>DAOMGA010000156.1:0-4719 GCA_035430085.1 Pseudomonadales bacterium | reverse complement strand
CAGCTGATTGAAATGATCGTGGAATGGAATCAGGCTTTACTGGAGCAGGAAGTTGCCAATGAAATGGGTGGAACCTGGTTGTGATGGCGGGGTTGTAATCATTTTTCTTTCCACAAAAAAACCCGCACAAGGCGGGTTTTTTCTTGTTCTGTAAAAAATACCAGCGCCGTAAAAAACTTACAGCGCTTTTTCCAGTTCAGGCAAGGCAGTGAACAAATCCGCCACGAGGCCATAATCCGCTACTTGGAAAATTGGAGCCTCTTCATCCTTGTTGATCGCCACGATCACTTTGGAATCTTTCATACCAGCCAAATGCTGGATGGCACCAGAAATACCGACAGCGATATAAAGATCCGGCGCGACGATTTTACCTGTCTGACCTACTTGCATATCGTTCGGTACAAAACCTGCGTCAACTGCAGCGCGTGATGCGCCCACTGCTGCGCCGAGTTTGTCGGCAATACTTTCCAGCATGTGGAAATTGTCGCCGCTCTGCATTCCGCGTCCGCCAGAGATAACAATTTTGGCAGCCGTCAGTTCAGGGCGATCGCTCTTCGCAATTTCTTCAGTCACAAAAGTAGATACGCCGGCATTTTGCACGCTAGCTACCGCTTCAATCGCAGCAGAACCGCCTTCAGCCGCAACAGCATCAAAACCGGTGGTACGCACAGTCATCACCTTGATGGCATCAGACGATTGCACAGTAGCGATAACATTGCCTGCGTAAATCGGGCGCTGGAATGTATCAGGGCTGACGACTGCCGTAATTTCAGACAGTTGTGCAACATCCAGCAATGCAGCAGCGCGCGGCAAAATGTTTTTGCCGTTTGATGTAGCAGGCGCAAGAATGTGGCTATAAGCTTTGCCCAGTTCAGCCACCAGCAAGCTGACGTTTTCAGCCAGTTGATGTGCGTAAACGGCGTTATCAGCAACCAGTACTTTAGTCACGCCAGCGACTTTTGCTGCAGCTTCTGCAGCCGCGCCACAGTTACCACCAGCTACCAATACATGGATATCACCGCCAATCGCTTTTGCAGCTGCAACGGTATTGAGTGTTGCGCCTTTAAGACTGACGTTGTCGTGTTCAGCAATAACGAGAGTTGTCATATCAGATCACCTTCGCTTCATTTTTCAGTTTATCGACCAGAGTCGCGACATCAGCCACTTTGATACCCGCTTTGCGTTCAGATGGCGGTTCAACTTTCAGTGTCTTGATACGCGGAGACACATCAACACCCAATGATTCCGGTGTGACAACATCCAGCTGCTTTTTCTTGGCTTTCATAATGTTTGGCAACGATGCATAACGCGGTTCGTTCAAACGCAAATCCGTTGTCACGATAGCTGGCAACGTAAGATTAACGGTTTGCAAACCGCCGTCGATTTCACGTGTAACGGCAACTTTATCACCATCAATTTTTACCACGGAGGCAAATGTGCCCTGAGACAAACCAGCCAGTGCAGCCAACATCTGGCCTACCTGGTTGTTGTCACCGTCGATAGATTGTTTACCCAGAATCACCAGACCCGGCTTCTCCTGATCAACAATCGCTTTCAATGCTTTGGCAACGGCCAACGGCTGCACTTCTGCATCGGTTTCCACCAGAATGCCGCGATCAGCACCCAGCGCCAGCGCTGTGCGAATCTGTTCCTGAGCAGTTTTATCACCGATAGAGACGGCAACGATTTCAGTGGCAACGCCGGCTTCTTTCAAGCGCACAGCTTCTTCCACAGCGATTTCACAAAACGGGTTGACCGCCATCTTGACGTTGGTCAGATCAACACCTGTACCGTCCGCTTTCGGACGAACCTTAACGTTTGCGTCTGCGACGCGCTTGACTGCAACAAGAATCTTCATGGATTCCTCGTTCATGTAGGTGGGCAAAAGGAATGGGAATGAGAGCGACTACAATTAGCTGCCAACTGTTCATTACACCGTTTTCAAGGCGCACGTATGGTGAACGCTGGTAGAACCAAAATCAATAGCCAGAAACCGGCGCGCCACCCCAGACAATTTCATTGCTTTCAACCGCTTGACTAGCACAGACTTTCTGGTTAAAAAAGCGTCACGGTAGCAAAAACGCACAAGTATAGACTGCTGCACAACCAGACATTAGACGGCGCCAAGAGCAATCGATTACAGGCGTCTCGCAAGGGAAGAAGTAAGATATAGAGGGTGTACCATGCCAACAGGCACTGTGAAATGGTTCAACAACGCCAAGGGTTACGGATTTATCCTTCCTGAAACTGGCGGAGAGGAGTTGTTTGCTCACTTTTCCACCATCACCATGGAAGGTTATAAAACGCTCAAGGCCGGGCAACAGGTGACCTTCGACATCATCCAGGGACCAAAAGGTCTGCACGCTACCAACATTACCAGCAACGCCCCCTCGAATCCCTCTTCCCAAAAGAATTCTGAAACCGCATAACACCTGTCTCCAGATAGCAAAAAGCCCGCAATGCGGGCTTTTTGTATGAGCGTGTGACGCACACATAATTACATGTGTTTGATCATTTCATCGCCAAATTGTGAGCAAGACATCAGCTTGGCACCGTCCATCAAGCGCTCGAAGTCGTAAGTCACCGTCTTCGCCTGAATCGCGCCGTCCATGCCCTTGATCACCAGATCAGCGGCTTCTGACCAACCCAGATGGCGCAACATCATTTCGGCTGACAGGATCAGCGAACCCGGATTTACCTTGTCCTGACCCGCATACTTCGGCGCAGTGCCGTGCGTGGCTTCAAACATGGCGATGGTGTCTGACAAGTTGGCACCCGGCGCAATACCGATACCGCCCACTTGCGCCGCCAGCGCATCGGAAATGTAATCGCCGTTCAGGTTAAGTGTGGCGATAACGCTGTACTCTTCCGGACGCAGCAAAATCTGTTGCAGGAAAGCATCGGCAATCGCGTCTTTTACCACGATATTTTTGCCGGTTTTCGGATTCTTGAATTCGCACCAAGGGCCTTCGCCGATCATTTTTGCACCGAATTCATTTTGCGCCAGTGCATAAGCCCAATCGCGGAAACCGCCTTCGGTAAACTTCATGATGTTGCCTTTGTGCACGATGGTCACAGATGGCTTGTCATTGTCGATAGCGTACTGGATCGCTTTACGCACCAAGCGCTCTGTACCTTCTTTGGACACCGGCTTCACGCCGATACCGCAATTTTCCGGGAAGCGGATTTTTTTCACGCCCATTTCGTCGATCAGGAACTTGATGACTTTAGTGGCTTCGTCAGAACCGGCTTTCCATTCGATACCTGCATAAATATCTTCAGCGTTTTCGCGGAAAATCACCATGTCAGTTTTTTGTGGCTCTTTCACCGGGCTAGGCACGCCCTTGAACCAGCGCACAGGGCGCAAGCACACATACAGATCCAGTTCCTGACGCAGCGCTACGTTCAATGAACGGAAACCGCCGCCTACTGGCGTGGTCAATGGACCTTTGATCGAAACCACGAAATCCTTGATCGCGTGCAACGTCTCTTCTGGAAACCAGTTACCTTCATACATCTCTGCAGACTTCTCACCGCAATAGATTTCCATCCAGGCAATTTCTTTGGCGCCGTTGTAGGCTTTTTTCACGGCGGCATCGATAACTTTGCGCATCACCGGGGTGATATCAACGCCGGTACCGTCGCCTTCAATGAACGGGATAATCGGCTTGTTGGGGACGTTCAGGGAGTAATCAGCATTGGTGGTGATTTTTTCACCGTGCGCGGGAATCTGTATTTTTTGGTAAGCCATGACTTTACTCCTGGGGTATGTGCCTGAACAATGTGGGCAATTATATACGACTCACGCAACGCTCTTGTAGTTTTTCTACAGAATGCATGGTCATCTCTTTGGTGTATTTACCGGGTAGCAACTCCAATGCCTCAACTGGTGCTGTTCAACAAACCGTATGGCGTGCTGTCACAGTTTACCGATGCCGACGGTCGCCCGACGTTGAAGCAGTATTTTCCCGACGACCACATCTATCCCGCCGGCCGGCTCGATTTCGATTCCGAAGGCTTGCTGCTGTTGACGGATAACGGCCCGCTGCAACACCGGATCAGTGACCCGCGCCATAAAATGGCAAAAACCTACTGGGTGCAGGTGGATGGCGCGATCAGCCCGCAGGCCATCCAGCAGCTGCAAAAAGGCGTCTCGTTGAAAGATGGCCCGACGCGCCCTGCGCAAGCACGGCACATGGAAGAGCCCGACCATCTATGGCCGCGTGATCCTCCCATCCGCTACCGTGCCGCCATTCCCACCAGCTGGCTGGAACTGACGATTACAGAGGGACGTAACCGTCAGGTACGGCGCATGACTGCCGCCATCGGCTTTCCCACCCTGAGGCTGATACGCGCACGGATAGGCGACTGGAGTATTGAAGGTTTGCAGCCGGGTGAGTCAACGCCGCTTAAAATTCCGTAACTGATAATTGCGCTAAAACAAGGGATCGTCATACACGGATACATCATTAATGAATGCCGGATTTTCCAATGCCTGCTGCACCAGCGACCAAGGGCAGTTATAGAGATCGTAATACGGTGTATCAAACAACGGCGCTGGTTCGCAGAATTGTTTTACCTGCTCGAATCGCCGTAAATCATTCGGGTACATCGACGTTAACAACTTGTCCCGCACCAGCCAGAACGACACGGGCGAACTCCAGCGCGATATTTTTTCTTCGTCTTGTGTCAGATGGCTTGCCAGAATGCCATAACAAT
>DAOMGA010000155.1:0-4725 GCA_035430085.1 Pseudomonadales bacterium | reverse complement strand
AGACTAGTATCCAGTGAACCATCTAGCTGAAAACGCTTGATACCGTTTTTACTATTGACGACTAATCTGCCATCTGTTTGCACATAAGCGGCAGTGATGATCTGCTGGTAAGTAGGTAAATTCGCACCAGGATTGAACGCTGCATCAACCGAGCCATCTGTATTCAGCCGGACAATACAATTGCGAGCGACACCGTTGAACGAAGAAAACTGGCCGTACACCAACACCTTGCCATCCGTTTGCAAAGCGAGCCCACCAATCGAATCGTAATTAGGCCCGGTGCCACTATTGAATCCGCCATCGACAGTGCCATCAACATTCAGGCGCACAATACGGCTACGACTCTGGTCATTCACACTGGTGAAATTGCCAGCGAGTATCGCCTTGCCATCCGGCTGCACAACAGAATACATCACCGCGCTATTAGCGCCGGTCACTGCGTGGAATGCTGTATCGACTGTGCCGTCACTGTTCAGGCGAGCCAATCCACCCCGCACCACGCCATTAAATTCGCGAAAAGCACCCGCAACAATGATTTGCCCGGAGGGCTGAAGACCTGCATGACCAATAAAAGCGTTAGTGCCAACAAGACTGGAGTCAACGCTGCCATCCGAATTCAGGCGCATCAAGGAGGAAGTTCCTGCGTTCACAGAACCCGAAACAAGAATCTTGCCATCTGGCTGCAAGAGAATATTTCCTAGCCATGGCAACGCGGTTGATGTCAGATGAAAGCTGGTATCAACACTGCCGTCTGCGTGCAGACGGACAACATCACCCAGATTCATGTTATTAACATAGTTTAAATGCCCGGCGATTACGATATCTCCGTTATCTTGCAACGCCATCGACTTGATGTTGCCGCTGGGACCAATGACAGATGCAGTAAATCCGGTATCCAGCGCGCCATCAGGCATTACCCGGACAATACCGTACTTAGAGACGCCATTGAACGAGGAGATATCGCCACCAATCACAATCTTGCCATCCGTTTGCACCAGCATTCCTGCCACTGTGCCAACCGGACCAGTACCAGTATTGAAACCGGCATCCAGTGCACCATTGGTTTGCAAGCGGGCGAGATTACGCACTTGCGCCCCGCCGACCACCGTAAAAGATCCTGCTATCAGGATCTTTTCATCAGGCAACACTTTGATGAAGTTAACTGAACGGCTTACAGCACCTACAGTACCAGCATTAAAAGTGGTATCGAGTGAGCCGTCTGTATTCAAACGAGCGATACCCTGACGGGTCATACCATTAACCACAGTGAATGAGCCGCCCACCAGCATCTTGCCATCCGGCAACAGCGTAATTGCCGTGACAGTTGCGCTGAAAGAAGGTGCAAACGCGGTATCGAGCGTACCATCAGCATTCAGCCGACATAGATAGTTTCTTGTCGCACCGTGATAGGTCGTAAAACCGCCACCGACCAGCACTTTGCCGTCAGGCTGAGTTGCGGTGGTCACACTGGTGTAGGACAGGTTGCTGCCGACCGGCTGGTAGCCATCTCCGTTACCATTGCCGATATCAGCTGCATTAAAGTTGACATCCAGCGCGCCAGGATTCAGAGCATACAGATTGAGGGATGAAAGACAAAGAAAACACGCCAGCATAAGTCGACGAATCATAATAAAACTCCTGTTTTATTTTATTTTATTTTATTCTCTTACTTCTTACACTAATGCAAAGCCTGCAACTAAACAAGACTTTCTTTACGCGTCAGGTGTAGACTGAAATTGTTTCAAATACTGAAACAATTTTCGCGCTGCCATCGGCGATTTTTGTTGTTCCGCTTCGCGTTTAGCATCACGAATAAGTTGCCGTAATGGCTGCGCTTCAATACCGGGAAACACTTGCATCGCTTCACCGACAGCCTTATCCCCTTCATTCAGCAGACGCGTGCGCCAATGCTCCAGCTCATGCAGTGCCTGACTCGCTTCGCGACTGACCGTCTGGGTGCTGTCGTAGGCGGCTTGCACAGCTTCTATGTCCGCGAAGCGCATCAATTTTCCGATTAATTGCAAATGACGGCGACCTGCTTCACGTTGAAAAATTTTCTGGTGCTGCAAAATGGCATCCAATAAATTTTCATCCAGCGGCATTTTTTTTAATGCATCGACAGAAAGCCCTGAAAGTTTTAATCCCAGAGCCTGCAAAGCATTCATATCGCGCTTGCGCTGGGATTTACTCGGCCTCTCGTCGAGATCCGTTTCTATATCGCTGCGGTCATTCATCACAGATAAAACCAGGTAGCCAGGCCAAGAAAGGCAAAGAAGCCCATGCAATCGGTAAATGTCGTGAGAATAACGCCACCCGCCAACGCGGGATCGATCTTCATACGCTTCATCAACAAAGGCAGTAAGGCACCAGCGAGTGCAGCAACCAGCATATTGATCACCATAGCACCGCCAATAATGAAACCGAGTTTGATGTCACTAAACCAGTAGGTAGACACAGTGCCGACCACCATCGCCCAGACGATTCCGTTGATCAGCCCCACCATAATTTCACGGCCTAGCAACCAGTTTGCGTTGTGACGGGTGATTTGCCCCAACGCCAGACCACGAATCACAATCGTCAGTGTTTGTGTCCCGGCCACGCCGCCCATGCCCGCAACAATCGGCATCAATACCGCCAACGCCACCACTTTCTGGATCGTGCCTTCAAACTGACCCACCACCCAGGAAGCCATGAACGCGGTAATCAGATTCACGCCCAACCACACAGCCCGCAAGGGCACGACTTTCAGGGTTGGAGCGAACACGTCTTCCTCTTCGGTCAGACCCGCCATACTCATCAACGAGTGATCAGCCTCGTCGATGATGACATCGATAACGTCATCAACTGTAATACGACCCAGCAATTTACCGTCGGTATCCACCACTGGTGCAGTGATCCAGTCATAGCGCTCGAACAGATTCGCTACTTCATTCGCCGGCATATCAGCGAGAATGGATTGCACATCCGTCACCATCACTTCACGCACGCTGACAGCAGGATCGGTAGTCAGAATTTTTGCGATGGGCAATAAGCCCACGAGCTGGTCATCATTGTTAACGACAAACACGCAATCGGTGGTGGGCGGCAATTCCTTGTGCATGCGCAGATAACGCAACACCACATCCAGCGTGACACGCGGATGAATGGTGATGGTATCGGTGTTCATCAAACCGCCGGCAGTATCCTCGTCATACGAAAGCATTTGCTCGACGCGCAAACGATCCTGTTCGCTCATGGACGACAGTACTTCCTCGATCACGGTATCCGGCAGATTTTGCAGGATGTCGGCAATGTCGTCGTCGTCCAGTTCGTCGGTGATTTCCGCGAGCTGATCAGCGTCCATCGTCCTGAGTAACTGGCTCTGGATTTCCTCGTTGAGCCAGGTGAGCACTTCGCCCTGCTGTTCCTTATCGATCAACTGCCAGATAACCCTGCGGTTTTTTGGCGGGCTGGATTCCAGCAGAGCGGCAACGTTCGGCACAGACAAGCTGTTGAGCATGCGCCGGACTTGCATAAACGTACCGCTGGACAGCGCTTCGTTGAGCTGGTCCAGTTTCAGTTGCGTCTGCTGTTTGTCGAGCATTTGCGACATGCTGGCAGTCCGGTCGGCAGGAGAGAATCGTCCCGCATATTACCACTTGCAACATGAATAATAAATTACAAATCGCTTGCAAATACTTAATGTATAAGGATTTTTACCTTTAAAAGGCATCAGCATCCGGCCAGAATTCCAAGAATATCCCGTAAACAACGCTATTCCTGATAGGCTTGAACAGGTTCGCCCGATATTGATCAATTACGCTGGAGTCAGCTATGAAAATTACTTTGCACATATCTCGTTACCTTTTACTGAGCTGCACGCTTGTTGCGCTAACAACGCTGGCTGATGACACCGCAAAAGCCGTCATTGGCGGCGCTGTTGGGGGCACAGGTGGGGCTTATGTCGGGGAAAAAGTGGGTGGCGACACAGGTGCAGCTGTTGGCGCCGGTGTCGCGGGAGCAGCAGGCAGCGCTCTGGCAGCCGATAAGGGCAACAAAACCGAAGCGGCAATCGGCGGCGGGATTGGCGGAGCCAGTGGCGCCTTGGCTGGCAAAGCCATTGGTGGAGAAACCGGGCAGCTAGTGGGCGCTGGCGTAGGTGCAGCACTGGGCGGCGCACTGGGTGCGAATATGGGTGATGCCGACGAGAACGACAAAGACAAGAAAAATCAGGAAGCACTCTGGTATCAGCAGCAACAGCAAAAAAATCATAACAGCAGCAATAAGAAGAGCCACAAGCAAGATAAAGGCAAACACAAAGACGAGCGCAAAAATAAAGGCAAAGATTGATTCATAGCATGGAAAAGCGAGGTTCAATACCTCGCTTTTTTATTGCTCAATGAAAATCTACTGTACTTTTTCCTGCTCACTGAATACGCCTTCAAACAACGGCGAGCTGAGGTAACGCTCGGCAGAATCAGGCAACACCACCACAATCAACTTGCCAGCATTTTCCGGTTGTGATGCCACGCGCTCGGCCACTGCCATCGCAGCGCCACTGGAAATCCCGGCAAGAATGCCTTCCTCTTTCATCAGACGATGCGCCCATAAAATTGCATCTTCATTGCTCACCGCTTCCACCTGATCCACCATCGCGAGATCCAGTGCTTTCGGAATAAAGCCAGCACCGATACCCTGAATTTTATGCGGCGTGTGTTGCGGCTCCTTGCCATCTTTTGCAGCGCG
>DAOMGA010000154.1:0-4763 GCA_035430085.1 Pseudomonadales bacterium | reverse complement strand
CTTTATACAAAGATGCAACCTGCTCTTCATAACCGTTGAACATTTGTGTAGGAATGCGATTCGGTTTCAGTAATGACGATGGCAAACGCCGCTCGGTTTCCTGACTCCAGCGCGGGTGGTCCACTTCCGGATTCACATTCGCATAAAAACCGTATTCACGCGGAGCGGATACATTCCAGGTGGTTTTCGGTTGTTCCTCCTGCAAACGAATTTTCACGATGGATTTGATACTTTTGAAACCGTATTTCCACGGGACTACCAGGCGCAGCGGCGCGCCGTTCTGGTTAGGCAGGGTTTTGCCGTATAAACCTGTCGCCAGAATTGTGAGTGGATGCATCGCTTCATCCATCCGCAAACCTTCCACATATGGCCAATGCAAACCGCTGCTATTATTTTTCTGGCCGGGCAAATTTTCAGGATCGTAAATCGATTCAAACGCCACGTATTTCGCTTTAGAGGTCGGCTCAAAACGCGCCAGCAAATCTTTCAGCGCAAAACCTGTCCACGGAATCACCATCGACCACGCTTCCACACAACGCAGGCGATAAATACGCTCTTCCTGCGCGTGCGGTTTCACGATGTCTTCCAGCGTCAACACGCCAGGCTTAGCGACTTCACCTTCAATCACCACAGACCACGGTGCGGTTTTCAGCTGGCTGGCATTGGCCGCCGGATCGGTTTTATCCAGACCCAGTTCGTAAAAATTGTTGTAGCCGGTTACATGTTCATAGGGCGTGAGCGCATCACTGGCAGCAACCGCATCGCTGATCCACTCATCACCTAATAAAGAAGACAAGCCGACAAAACCCATGGTTTTCAGTAAAGCGCGGCGTTCCCGGTAAATGGTTTCCGGTGTGATGGCAGAAGAAGGAATCGTGGGCGGTGTAAAACGTTTCATAGGGTTTACCCAGCAAGTGCAACACTGCGAGAATACCCCCTTATTGGCAATCAAAAAAATCTGTCTGCAGGAGCTGAACGTGTCTACGTCTACCCACCATCTGGTTCACACTTACTACGCCGCCTTCAACCGTCAGGATTGGGAAGGCATGCTCGCCCTGCTCACCGATGACATCGCGCATGACATCAATCAGGGCGAACGTGAAACCGGCAAGGATGCATTCCGCGAATTTCTGGCGCGTATGGATCACTGCTACAGCGAGCGGGTATGTGAACTGGTGGTGATGGTCGCGCCGGATAACACCCGTGCAGCCGCCGAGTTTGTGATTGAAGGCACTTACAAGGCTACTGATGGCGATTTCCTGCCCGCCACCGGTCAACACTACACCCTGCCTGTCGGCGCTTTTTTTGACATCCACCATGGAAAGATCAGCCGCGTGACCAACTACTACAATCTCAATGACTGGTTGGCACAAGTTGGCGCGTGACAGCTTCTGACGGAAAGCTCTTCCCAGCGCAACCCCGTCTATTACGGTACTTCTACAGTACTTCCCCTAAAACCAATTCCGGTATCATTCCCGACTCTTTCAACAGGGAAATGCTTCCTGCGAGGTTATGACTGATGACACCCGAAGAACAGAAAAAAGCCTTTGAAGCCGAGCTCTACACCTGGGTAGGCCGTGAAATTGCCCCGCCAACGCCGGGTCTTGATCTGGTCAACGAAGCCATGATCCGCCACTGGTGTGAAGTGATGGGTGACACAAACCCCGTCTACACCGATGCAGCCTTTGCCGCACAATCCAGCAAAGCTGGTTTGATAGCTCCTCCCACCATGCTGCAAGCGTGGAACATGGAAGGCTATCCGATGGCATTCGAGCGCGACGCCGCTGAACTGGACGGTCAACGCCAGTTGCACGCCTTCATGGAAAAACACGGTTTTACCGGCGTGCTCGGCACCAACTGTGATCAGGAATATTTCCGCGATCTGAAAGTGGGTGATCAAGTCGTTGCGCACACCAAAATCCATTCCATCTCGGAAGAAAAAGCCACCGGCATGGGCACGGGCTATTTCATCGAGACGCGCACTGAATTTACTGACCAGAACAAAGAACCCGTCGGTACCATGCTGTTCCGCGTACTGAAATTCAAACCGGCACAAGCAGCCAAGCCGGTGGCAGAAAGCGCACAGGAAGAAAATAAAGCACCGACGCGCGCACGCTCTGTGCGCGGCCATGACAATGCGTGGTGGTGGGATCAAGTCGAGAAAAACAAGGTTTTACCGATCCAGCGCTGCAAAGGTTGTTCAACCTTGCGCCATCCGCCGCGTCCGTTCTGCAACCAATGCCAGAGCGGCCAGTGGGATTTCGTCACTTCAAAACTCGAAGGCGAAATTTTCAGTTTTGTTGAATTGCATTATCCGGAAATTCCCGGCTACACCTATCCACTGATGTGCGCCGTGATCACTCTCGACGAAGGCACACGCATTCTCTCCAACGTCATCGACTGCAAACCGGAAGATGTGCAAATCGGCAAGCGCGTAAAAGGCGAAGTGATGCAAGTGGATGTCGACAACGTCCTTCCACAATTCAGACTGGCATAAGGAGCGGAATATGACGATGTCGAATTCAAAAATAGCCACACTGAAATTCAGCTCCATCAACGTTGGCGATAAATTGCCAGAACTCGGCGTGGATATTTCCGTCGGCTTTATTGTCGGCGGTGCCATTGCTTCACGCGATTTCACACCCGTGCATCACAACAAAGCGGCTGCGAATGCATCCGGCCTGGCAAATGTGTTCCCGAATATTCTGACAGACAACGGTCTGGTCGGGCGTTTTGTGACCGATTGGGCCGGCCCGGATTCCACACTGAAACGCGTGAACATCAAACTCGGCGCACCGGTACAACCGGGTGAAGTGTTGAAATTCACCGGCGAAGTGGCAGCAAAAGATGATGCAACCGGCATTGTTGATGTGAAAGTCACCGGCAAAGGTAATTGGGGCATGCACCTCGATGGTATTGCCCGCGTCCAGTTGCCGAAGTGAGGAATTGATAATGAAAATTGCAAATCTGAAAGACAAAGCCGCCATCGTCGGCGCAGGCAACACTGAATTTTCCAAAAATTCTGGTCGCAGTGAATTGTCACTCGCTTGTGAAGCGATTCTTGCTGCACTGGATGACGCAGGACTCAAGCCGTCTGATGTTGACGGCATGATTACCTACACGATGGACAACAACGATGAAATCGAAATTGCACGTGCTATAGGCTGCAATGATTTGTCGTACTACTCACGCGTGCCACATGGCGGAGGCGCAGGTACCGGCACAATCCAGCAAGCAGCTATGGCCATCGCCACTGGCGCTGCAGAAGTGGTGGTGTGCTGGCGTGCTTTAAACGGCCGCTCAGGTCACCGTTATTCCGGCGGTGTATCCGGCGACATCGTCACCGGCGACATGATCCACTACGGTTGGTACATCCCTTTCGGTTTGTTAACACCGGCTTCGTGGGTATCCATGTATCACAAACGTTACGAACATCTGTTTGGTGACACCCGTGATGCATTGGCAGAAATTGCTATCGCCACACGCGACTACGCCGTCACCAATCCGAATGCTTTCTTCCACAACCGTCCGCTGTCGCGCGAAGAATACGACAAGGCAAAAGCAATTTCGCTGCCGTTCAAATTGTATGACTGCTGCCAGGAATCTGACGGCGGCTCTGCTGTGGTACTCACCACGCCAGAGCGCGCAAAGCATTTGAAAAAAATGCCGGTGTTCGTCAAAGGTGTCGGCGCTTATGCGGATAAAAATACCGAAGCGATGACCAATTTCTACGCCGATGAAATTGCACAGATTCCAGCGATGGATCTCGCTGCAAAGCAGGCGTATGCACAGGCCGGCATGAAGCCGGACGATATCGATGCTGCCATTATTTACGACGCATTCACTGCAATTGTAATGTGGCAGCTGGAAAGCTGGGGCTTTGCCGCACCAGGCAAAGCAAAAGACTTCATCACATCTGGCGCATTACGTCCGGATGGTCGTCTGCCCACCAATACCCACGGCGGTCAGTTGAGCGAAGCATACATCCACGGCATGAACGGCATTGTTGAAGGCGTGCGACTGGTGCGTGGTGAATCGCTGAACCAACCGAAGAAAACCATCAACAATGTTGTGGTGACTTCAGGCGTCGGTGTACCCACCGGCGGTATGATTATCGGCAAGTAAGGAAACAAAAAGGCACCAAAAGGTGCCTTTTTTATTCTCGACGAAAGCATTCTTATTGCAGGAAACTCGATGGAACAGCGCTTGTTGAAATTACTGGCTATTGGACACATCGCTGCAGGCTTGCTGCTCTGCTTGTTGTATTTTGTAACGCCAATACATGCGTCATTATTACAAGCTGTTTACATCGCACAACCTACTTCTTTAAGCAATGAATCACAGCTGATTTTCTGGTTGTGCATCCTGGGCCCCACTATCGCCAGCTGGGGCGTATTATTTTTTGCATTGGTGCACCAATATTTTTTAACCCCCACCCACTTTCTATGGAATTGCCTGCTGGCAGCAATACTCATATGGGCACCACTTGATTCGCTGCTCTGCACATTGAATGGCATTTATGCTGGCGCGATTGGAAACATTGCCGTGACGATTGTTTTTCTAGCATTGCTATTCCGCATCAAAGTATTAATTAAGTAGTCAGAGGCGATATTGTGTTAAAAATTCTGGTTCTAGGCGGCTACGGCAACTTCGGAAAAAGAATATGCGAATCTCTGGCAAAGCAGGCTGGCATCTGTCTACTTATTGCAGGTCGCAGTTTGGATAAGGCAGATAATCTTTGCAAAATACTGCGCGTTAACCAC
>DAOMGA010000153.1:0-4764 GCA_035430085.1 Pseudomonadales bacterium | reverse complement strand
CAGCGCATCATCCGCACGCAGAAAAATACTGCCTCCATCACCACCATCACCACCATCAGGACCACCAAACGGTACATATTTTTCGCGCCGAAAACTCATACAGCCATTGCCGCCTTTACCGGCATGGACAGCGATTGGCACTTCATCAACAAATTTCATCTGGGCATATCCAAAGTCATACGACTAGCTTAAAACAAAAAAGCCCCGCAATGCGGGGCTTTTGATAGCCTTGAGACAGATCAGGCTGCAATAATTCGAACGAAACGACGATTATTAACGCCCTTCACTTCAAATTTCACTTCGCCGGCTGCCTTGGCAAACAAGGTGTGATCCGTGCCCATACCAACATTTTCACCGGCATGGTATTCAGTACCGCGCTGGCGAAGGATGATGTTCCCAGGAACCACTTTCTGACCACCAAAAACTTTCACTCCCAGACGCTTAGCCTGTGAGTCGCGACCGTTACGGGTACTACCGCCTGCTTTCTTGTGTGCCATGTCTCTCTATCCTCTGCTGGGCGTTCAAGTGCCAATCAGGCGCTGATCGCAGTGATCTTGATCTGGGTGAACCACTGACGGTGACCCATCTGTTTGCGGAAATGCTTGCGGCGGCGAAACTTGATCACGTGGATCTTGTCAGCGCGTCCATGACCAACTACTTCAGCAGACACCTTACTTCCAGCCACAAACGGCGCGCCAATCTTGACGTCCGCCCCGTTGCCAACCATTAATACTTCACTGAAATCTATCTTTTCGCCAGCTACTGCATCCAGCAACTCAACGTTCAAAACCTCACCTTCTATAACCCGGTGCTGTTTGCCACCTGACTCAATTACCGCGTACATGTTCAATCACTCCAGACATATGCCCGGCTTTTTAGACGGGTCGAAGGGCGCGCATTGTAAGAAAATCAAAGCCCACAGGCAAGCTCCTTGTTCAGGTTTTGTACCTGAATCGGTCTATTTGCATTAAAATCAATCCACATTTTGCTACTGCACCCTCCTGGCTGTCCATGCAGACTCTGTTACAGGTCTATGTATTCATTCCCCTGCTGCTAGCCTTTGCGCTCGGCATAGCGCTGTATGCCCAGCATAAGCGCACGAGCGCCAGACTCTCCGAATGGGAGGAGTCCTACCGCAATATAGAGATACAGCTCGAGGAACGCACACAAAAGCTCCGCAATATCAACAACATGCTATACGGCGAAGTGGCTCAGCATGAGCACACGGAAGAGAAACTGCGCAAGGTTCAGGACTACTTGAGCAGCATCATTGACTCCATGCCGTCCGTATTGGTCAGCGTCACAGATACCGGTCAGATTACCCACTGGAACACCAGTGCCGAACAGGCTACCGATATGAAGGCTGTAGATGTCGCCGGCAAGCTCCTCTGGGACGCCTATCCCAACCTCCCCGTTACGCTGGAAATCATCCAGCAAGCGATCAAGACCGGCACACCGAAAGAAATGGAAAATACAAAACTGGAAAGCCACGGCCAGACTTACTACACCGATATCACCGTCTACCCCTTAATCGCGCACAATATTCAGGAAGCCGTTATCCGTATTGACGACGTCACTATGCGAATCATGATGGAAAGCCGGATGATTCAAAATGAGAAAATGTTATCTCTGGGAGAAGTTGCTGCCGGTATGGCACATGAAATCAACAATCCTTTGGGAGCTATTTTGCAAAGCGTCCAGAACATCGAGCGACGCCTCTCGCCCGATTTGCCCAAAAATATTGAAGTCGCCAAGCAGTTGGGAATGGATCTGGGCAACATCAATAAATATCTGACTGACAGAGAGATCCACACTTTCATCAACACCATCAAGAATGCGGGTGAACGATCAGCCCGTATTGTCTCCAATATGCTTGGCTTTTCTCATAGCGGGCAGCAACGCGCACCTATTGATCTCAACGCGTTAACTGAAAATTGTCTGGAACTTATCGACAACAATGTTGAAATTCACCACCAGGACAAAAACATTACTATTGAAATCAAACGCAACCTGGCCGCCAATATGCCACTGGTTCCCTGTTCACCACCTGAAATTCAGCAGGTACTTATTAATCTGATACGCAATGCTTTTCAGGCATTCACTGACGACCAGAAAACCTCTCCTTGCGTATGCGTCACCACAGGACACGACAGTACACACGCATGGATTGAGATCAGTGACAACGGTTCAGGTATTTCTCCCGAGGTACTCAAGCACGTGTTTGAACCTTTTTATACCACCAAAGAAGTGGGTCAAGGTACCGGGCTGGGTTTGTCCATCTGTTATTTCATCATCACTGAGCACCACAAAGGCTCGATTGATGTTAATTCAACACTCGGCAAAGGCACCAGTTTTACTATTCGCTTGCCGCTGCAATTGCCTACACCTTAAAAATAACAGGATCTTAAAATGGAAATCTATAAAGAATTCTCGATTGAAGCGGCACACCACTTACCGAATGTACCTGAAGACCATAAATGCCGCCGGCTTCACGGCCACTCTTTTCAGTTATCCATTCATGTCAGCGGTCCTGTGCAGGAAAATAATGGCTGGGTGATGGACTTCGCCGATATTAAAAGTGCGTTCAAGCCAATATGGGAACAACTGGATCATCGATACCTGAATGACATTAGCGGACTGGAAAATCCCACCAGTGAAAACCTAGCGCGCTGGATCTGGCAACAACTCAAACCCGGACTTCCCCTGCTCAGCAAAGTCATCATCCGTGAAACCTGTACCAGCGGATGCGTTTACACTGGCGATTAAATCAGCTCCGGGCATTCCAAGATGAGAACTTCCGTCTTGATAATCCTGCTAGTCAGTTCGATCGCACTGTCTTGGTGGGCAAGCTATCTCTCGCTCGTCAAATTGCCAGCGGCCGATGTCTGGCAACACGTGTCGCTGATCGAACAAGCGGCAGTAGGTCATCTTTCTCTCGATAATCTGCTGAGCAAACACAATCAACTGCATTTTATTCCCGTTCCCAAACTCGTTTACGCGCTGGACCTGATATTGGCTTCAGGTAGTGGCTTATTGACCGCAGGAATATCGGCACTATTTACCTTGGTATGCTGCCTGTGTCTGGCACGAATGATTCGGGATATCGATGCGCTGGATCCATCAGAAAAAAACTGGCTAGTTCTATTAATAGCCAGTTGGTTAACCTGCATTATTCAATGGGAAAGTTTTGTTAATCCCGCCAATCTGCAATGGAGCGGTCTCAATGCAGGCCTGGCGATGATGGCTATGGGATTGCGTCAACGCCCCGTATGGCTGACAGCAGGCGCACTGCTGTCTCTGGGATGCGGAGCGCCGTGGTGGTTATTGCTGCTGGCATACAGCCTGCTGATGGCATCTCGCAACACACTGCTAACTGGTGGCAGCCTCCTTGTTGCAGCTGCGCTGCTGTGGGAGTGTATCAACCTGTTCTGGCTGCGACGCTATGCGCCACTGCCTATGCTGGCTATGGCGCAGGTGCTGCCTGTTTCCAGCGATCAACTGCATAGCATCATCACCCTTTATTTTGAAAATCCCGTCGGCTTTTATCTGGGGTGGTTAAAAAACCTGCTCTTGTTTATAACGCGCTTCACGCTGCCACCTGTAGATCGCTGGCTCCCGGATAACGCGCTGATCTGGCTCTTACCCTTGCCTGTCGCTGCCTATCTCACTCTGGTCAACACTCGCCAGCAATGGCGCGGCTTCACCTTTCTCGCTACCGCCGCGTTACTCACCGGACTGGCCGCAGGGTTCGTGCGCGCACAAATGCCCGGCGCCTACACATTGCGCTTTGCCAATACCGGACTGTTATTTACCAGTGCATGTTTTGTGCTCGGCTACGGCTTATGTCGCCCTGCATCATGGCGCAAATACTGCTGGTGGACATTCGCCATGCTCTACAGCGTCCTGTTGCTTGTCTTTGCCATCCGTGAAGCCGCTGACATTGTGCACGGCAGTAACCAGAGACGGCTAAGCCAAGTTGCCTATGCACTCGACGTTCACGACGCACGCGCCACCTCTGAAACGCCTTACGCGCCGTTGATGGAACTCAGCTATCGCGAAATCAATGAACGTAAACCGGTATTGGCTGAGCATTCTCTGGGCATCTACAGCAGCCTGGAACACCAAATCTTCACCGGTCAGCTTGCACTACCGATTGAGGAAACACACTGCAGTTACGCGGATACCCAAATTAAAGCGTTACGGGATGATCCGGCTGCACGAAAAATTATTGGCCACGTTATGTCAGATGATGGGCAGGCAATGAGCAGCATCCTGATTCGCGACAGCCATCAACGCGCCATAGGCTACGGCATCTATCAGATAGCAGGTCTCACCCTGCCCGAACAACTGCGCCTCCCCCGCCACTGGGCAGGATTCTTTCGGATGCCAGACGATAAGCAGATAGAGATCATCGCTTATAATCCGCAACAGCGTTGCCAAACCGACGTTATGGCATTGCACGCCGAACAATGAGCACTTGGAAAATTCCCTCTTCTCGGATTATCATTCAGCTAACGCATCAAGAACTGTTTGAATCACTGTCATGCAACGCCAGCAACCACACAAGCATTGCACGCACCGCGGACTCGCTCTGACGTCTGCCCATGGCTTTTGCCTGCTCCTGCTGCCCTGAGGGGCATCTATAACGCACGCCCTGCGTGGGGCACCCAAGAATCCAGCAACCCATTTTAGAAACAGTACAGATTTCTGGAGTAGAACCATGTCTATCCATACGACACAAAATAAAACGGCGACAAAAGAACC
>DAOMGA010000152.1:0-4783 GCA_035430085.1 Pseudomonadales bacterium | reverse complement strand
AGTCTGGTAACAGACCGGTACGGTAAACCCCACTCGGAGCAAGACCAAATAGGAATCCATTGGCGCGGCCCGCGTCGGATTCGGGTAGGTTGCTTGAGGCCTGTGGCGACACAGGTCCCAGATGAATGGTTGTCCACGACAGAACCCGGCTTATCGGCCGACTCCGCTTCTTCCTGTTTTTCTTATTTTTCCCTGATTTATCCCCTGATGCGGCGCAAACCTGAGACTTTACTTTAGGTTTACGCCGCATATTTCTGATTTTAATGGATTTTACTGTTCGCTAAAATCGCTTATCGTGCAGAAATATGGCGGTAACGTGCAGGAATATGTCGACAACGTGTGAAAAGCTTGCTTGACAAGGATTTTTGCCCTCTATAGTGTACCTCTGTGGTGAAAAGTGGGTCGAAGTGGTGAATATTGGATTCACTATGACCTAAAACCCAGGGATAGCGTTCTATGTTCAGAGGCATAGCGGAAATCCATCTCGACCCGAAAGGGCGATTGGCGATTCCGGCCAAGTACCGTGAGGTGCTGGCTGAGCTGTGCCGTGGTCAATTGGTGGCCACAATTGATATTCGTGATACCTGCTTGCGCATCTATCCGCTGCCGGTCTGGCAGGAGTTGGAGATCCAGTTAGAAGCACTTCCCAGTACAGATCCCGGTGTGCGCCGTATTCAACGGCTATTGCTGGGTTATGCCAGCGATCTGGAGATGGATGGCACGGGTCGCGTGCTGTTGCCGCCTTCGCTGCGCAAGTATGCCCAGTTGGACAAGAAACTGGTGTTGGTAGGCATGGGTAAGAAATTTGAACTGTGGAGTGAAGAGAACTGGCAGCGGTGTCATGACGCCAATACAGGTGATTTTGAGCTGCCGCTCGCTCTTGCTTCGATATCCTTGTAGGGCGCGTCATGAGTGAATTCGTTCATGCCACCGTTTTACTACACGAGGCAATCGATTCACTGGTGGTGAATCCGGCTGGCGTGTATATCGATGGCACTTATGGTCGTGGTGGTCATAGCGAATTATTAATGTCCCGATTGTCGGGTGATGGTCGTTTGTTAGCGTTTGATCGTGACCCCGTTGCGGTAGCGCACGCACGTGAGCGCCATGCCAATAACCCGCGCTTTGATATCGAGCAATGCAACTTCAGTGATATGCGCCGCGTTGTGAATGAACGCAACCTGCTGGGAAAAGTCGATGGCATATTGCTGGATATCGGGGTGTCTTCCCCGCAGCTGGATGATGCTGAGCGTGGCTTCAGTTTTATGCAGGATGGCCCGCTGGATATGCGCATGAATCCGCAAGCAGGCATCAGCGCAGCCGAATGGATCAACAACGCTTCCGTAGAGGAAATGACATCAGTCTTCAGGGAATACGGCGAAGAGCGCTATGCAAAACGCATTGCTGGTGCCATTGAAAAATCACGCAATGAAATACCCTTTACACGCACATTGCAGTTAGCGGAGGTGGTAACAGCTGCGAATCCAGCTTGGGAAAAACACAAGCATCCCGCTACACGGGTCTTCCAGGCCATCCGGATATTTATTAATGATGAATTGGGTGAATTGAAAAAGACTTTGGTGGATGCGCTGGACATATTGGGAGCAGGCGGACGGATAGCAGTGATTGCGTTTCATTCGCTGGAGGATCGTATAGTCAAACAGTTTTTCCGCGAGCAGAGTCGTGGTCGCGAAGTGCCGCGCCATATTCCTGTCACGGGTGATCCGGAAGGCCGGACATTAAAGTTGATAGGTAAAGCCATTAAAGCGACAGATAAAGAAGTGGCAGAAAATCCACGGTCTCGTAGCGCTGTATTGCGCATAGCTGAAAAACTTTATGGTCTGGATGACGGTGCGCGTATTAGCCAGGTCTCTGTAAAAGGGATTCGTGAATGAAGACGGCGTCGAGCGAACAATCAAAGCATTTTGAAATCAGTGTATTTGGATTGTTTTGTTTTTCGCTGTTGATCTTGTCAATCATGGGATCTGCACTGGGTGTGATTGTGACGACGTTTGAAAATCGCCGTCAATTGGCTGAGCTGGAAGCGCTTCGCGTCGATGCACGTGATATGCAGGTTTTGTGGGGACAGTATCTGGTCGAGAAAAGTATCTGGGCGGCTTACGGTCGCGTGCATGATATTGCCGCTAAGGGCTTGGAAATGCATGCGCCTAACGCAGATCAGATGACAGTTGTCAGGGTGCGGTAATGGCGGAGCATCGTGATACTGACAACTTGCGAGCTACCCGACGTGGTGTCGATAGTAATAGTAAGCGGCTGAAGACAAAAAAGTCTTCAAATAAATCGACAGAAAAGACGGCAACAGGTGCGTTGGCAGAGAGTATTGGCTGGCGTTTCAGGGTCATTACCGGATTTTTATTCCTGCTGGTTTTGTTGCTGTTAGGGCGTATCGCTGATCATCAAGTGTTCATGAATCATGCTTTTCTTGAAAAGCAAGGCAATGCACGGACAGTGCGAACGGAAAGTATTCCCGCTATCAGGGGCATGATCACGGATCGAAATGGCGAGCCTTTGGCTGTAAGTACACCGGTGGTTACGCTGTGGGCAAATCCAAAAGTGTTGGGTCAGGATGCGGAAAGCTGGAATGCTGTGGGACGCGCCATGGAATGGAGCGAGCAAGAATTGCGAGAAAAAATAGCGCAGTATGGCAACAAGGATTTTATGTATCTGCGCAGGCATTTGTCGCCCGATGAAGCCGAGAAAATTCTGGAAAAAAATATTGATGGTGTATACGGCTTGCGTGAATACAAGCGTTTTTACCCTGCAGGCGAAGTCGCTGCGCATCTGGTAGGTTTTACTAATATTGATGATAAAGGTCAGGAAGGTATTGAGCTGGCATATGATGAAGCGCTAACTGGAAAAGAAGGCAAACGCAGGATTGTCAAAGACCTGAAAGGACGTATTGTCAAGGATCTGGGTTTGCAACAACCCGAGCAGCAAGGTGTTGATATTGCATTGAGCATCGATATGCGTGTGCAATATTTTGCACATACGATTCTCAAACAGATTGTCACTGATTTTGATGCGCAGGGCGGTTCTGCTGTGGTGATCGATGTGGAAACTGGCGAAGTGTTGGCTATGGTCAATTCTCCTTCGTTCAATCCGAATAACCGCACCGGTATCAAGCCTCAGCAGATGCGTAATCGCGCCATGGTGGACGTATTTGAGCCTGGTTCAACGATGAAGCCGCTGACCATGTCGGCAGCGCTGGAAAGTGGCAAGTGGCGTCCTGAAATGGTGATAGATACCAATCCTGGCTCTATCAATATTCAAGGGAAAGTACTGAAAGATCACAACAATTATGGCTTGATTGATTTGACCAAAGTCATCGCAAAATCCAGCCAGGTTGGCACGGTAAAAATTGCCATGTCGCTAGAGCCGAATGCTGTGCGCAATATGTTTCATCGCTTCGGGCTTGGGCAGGCAACCGGTTCAGGTTTTCCGGGGGAAAGCGTTGGTGTTTTACCGAGCTACCAACGTTGGCGTGATCTGGATCGCGCGACATTGGCGTTTGGTCACGGCGTATCTGTGACAACCTTGCAATTAGCGCAGGCGTACAGTGTTTTTGCCAGTCATGGCGTTCGCAGGCAGGTGTCGTTGCTGCGTCAGGAAGAGTTGAAATCGGGTGAGCAAGTGGTGCCCGAAGCTGTGATCAGGCAGATTGTCCCGATGATGGAAGCTGTCACGCAACCGGGTGGTACAGGCACGCGGGCGCGTGTGGCCGGATTTCGTGTGGCAGGCAAGACTGGCACGGTGCATAAACTGGATGCTGGCGGTTATAGCGCGGATCGTTATGTCGCCATGTTCGCCGGTATTGCTCCAGTGAGTAACCCCCGCTACGCGATGGCCGTGATGATCGATGAGCCAAGTGCGGGCAAATATTATGGCGGTGAAGTAGCGGCACCGGTATTTGGTCAATTGATGCAGGGTGTATTGCAGTTGATGGGCGTGGTGCCTGATGACATCCCGTTGCTTGCTCCTGCTGCTCCGCAATTGCCGGCATCAAAAACCGCCGAAAAAAAATCAGCTGTTGCTATAAAAACTGTTTCGACACAAACAATTTTTATAACCAGGGTGGCTGCATGACAAGCCCGGCAGCATCTTTGCAATATTGGTTTGGTCGCGAACTGGATGATGTGGCGATCGGTGATTTGCGTCTCGATAGTCGACAAGTGTGTGCCAATGATGTGTTTTTTTCATTGTCGGCGGAGCGTGATGCGTCTGCGCATATTGCACAAGCGATTGCAAATGGCGCGGCGGCTGTTGTTGTTGATGCAATGCATATGAATGTTGCTCCGGTTGCTGTACCGGTATTGCCTGTCGAGAATTTGCGGCAGCAACTGGGTGCTATGGCGCATATTTATTATGGACAGCCATCAATGCACTGCAAGCTGGTGGGAATTACTGGTACGAACGGCAAGACATCATGTTCGCACTGGTTGGCGCAAGCTTGGCAAATGTTATCGGGCACAGCGGGCACTATCGGCACTCTGGGTTGCGGTTTGATCAACGTCTCGCATAGGCAAGAGACAGGGATGACGACACCGGATGTGTTGAGTAATCATCGCCTCATTGCTGCCATGCTTAAAGAAAAAACGCAGATGGTGGCGATGGAAGTGTCCTCGCATGCGCTTGATCAAGGTCGCGATGATGGCTTGCAATTTGATACTGCAGTTTTTACCAATTTGACGCGCGATCATCTGGATTATCACGGTGATATGAATGCATATGCTGCAGCTAAAAAGGCATTGTTTGATCGGGAAGA
>DAOMGA010000151.1:0-4786 GCA_035430085.1 Pseudomonadales bacterium | reverse complement strand
CCGTGCAACGCGCCCCAGAATACGAATGTCCATGCGGCACCGTGCCACAAGCCACCGATCAGCATCGTAAGAAACAGATTGCGATAACGGGCAAGCTGGCCTTTACGATTGCCGCCCAACGCAAAATACAGGTACTCACGCAAGAAACTGCTCAGTGTGATATGCCATCGCTGCCAGAAATCCACCATATTGCGCGATTTGTAAGGCGAGAAAAAGTTGAGTGGCAAACGCACACCAAACAACATCGCCAGACCAATCGCCATATCCGAATAACCGGAAAAATCAAAATACAGTTGTGCGGTGTAAGCCAGCAATCCGCCCCAGGCTTCAAAGAACGTAATCGGCACACCTTGTGCAATCGCATGAAACACCGGGCCAACCGGCGCGGATACGTTATCGGCAATCACCGACTTCTTGAACAGACCGATGGCGAAAATGGATACACCCACCGCGAGATGGCGCGCGGTCAGGCCATTCTGGCGGATGCGCAAAAACTCCGGCATCAGTTCGCGGTAATGCACGATCGGGCCAGCAATCAACTGCGGGAAAAAGGTCACAAACAGGCAGTAGTGTAAAAAACTGTAGTGCTCGATCTTGCGATGGTAGCTATCCACCAGAAATGCAATTTTCTGGAACGTAAAAAACGAAATACCCAGCGGCAACACGATGTGCATCAGATTGAAATGGGTGCCGGCAATATCGTTGGTAGAGTCGATGAAAAAATCCATGTACTTGAAATAAGCGAGCACCGACAAATTAAACGTGACACCCGCTATCATCAAGAATCTGGGCGCAAAACGCCGCCGGTAAATCAACAAACCCACACCGTAGTTGATCAGCATCAGCGAGCAGATCAGGATCAGGTAAATCGGGTTCCACCAGCCGTAATAGAACAGCGAGCACAAGGTCAGCCAGACCATGGCGGTTTCCAGTCCGCGCCAGCGATGAATCAGCCAGTAACCGAGTACGGCCACCGGCAAAAAGGCGAGGACAAAGATATAGGAGCTGAATATCATGGAAGCGAAAATCCGGACTACGGCAACGGCGTGGGATTATCCGGTTATTGCACAATAAAGGCTATGCTACAGGTGTCGACAAATCCGAACCGTGCCACAAGGAGTTCACCATGGCCGTTTATCACCCTCCCGTTCGCGATATCCAGTTTGTGCGCAATGAGCTGCTGGATTTCCCCGCGCTATACCAGACCCTTCCCGGCTGCGAAAGCTTTGACCGCGACACCCTGAACGCGGTGCTCGACGAGCTGGCGCGCTTTTGTGCCGAGGAACTGGCACCGCTGTACCGCATCGGTGACACCGAAGGCTGCAGCTGGAGCGCCGAAGGTGTAAAGACACCCGCCGGCTTTCGCGAAGCCTATGCCAAATTTGTAGAGGGTGGCTGGCCTGCCCTGTCGGCACCGGAAGCCATCGGCGGGCAGGGTTTGCCGGAATCCATGGGCATCCTGATGAACGAATTGATCGGCGGCGCGAACTGGGCGTGGGCGATGTATCCCGGTTTATCGCACGGCGCCAAACATACCTTGCAAGCGCATGGCACGCCGGAGCAACAGCAGGTGTATCTCACGAAACTGGTGTCCGGCCAGTGGAGCGGCACCATGTGTCTGACAGAAGCACACTGCGGCTCCGATCTCGGCCTGCTGAAAACCCGCGCTGAATCACAGGCTGATGGCACATACAAAATCACTGGCACCAAAATTTTTATTTCTGCGGGTGAGCACGATCTCACGGAAAATATTTTACACATTGTGTTGGCACGTTTACCGGATGCACCGTCTGGCACCAAAGGTATTTCCTTGTTTATCGTGCCAAAGTTTTTACCCGATGCCGCAGGTGAAAAAGGTGTACGCAATGCGCTATCTTGCGGCTCGCTGGAACACAAGATGGGCATCCACGGCAACGCTACCTGCGTGATGAATTTTGATGGGGCTACTGGATGGCTGATCGGCGAACCCAACAAAGGTCTGAACTGCATGTTCACGTTTATGAATTCGGCGCGTATCGGCACCGCGATTCAAGGCATCGCCCATGCAGAGCGCGGCTTTCAGGGTGCACTGCCTTACGCGAAAGACCGTTTGGCGATGCGCTCGCTATCTGGCAAAAAAAATCCGGATGGTGTGGCTGACCCGATTATTGTTCACCCGGATGTACGCCGCCTGTTACTCACTGCCAAAGCGTTTGCTGAAGGCGGTCGTATGCTGGTGCATTACCTGGCACGCGAACTGGATATTGTGCAACACAGCAAAGACCCAGCTGTGCAAGACGCCGCTGAAGAACGCCTCGCGCTGCTCACACCAATTGCGAAAGCCTTTATCACCGAAACCGGCTTTGAAGCCGCCAACTGCGGCATGCAGGTTTTTGGCGGTCACGGTTATATTGCAGAAAACGGCATGGAACAGAATGTGCGCGACTCGCGCATCTCCACCTTGTACGAGGGCACTACCGGCATACAAGCGCTGGATTTGATCGGTAGAAAAGTATTATTGAATGGCGGCGTGAACCTGAATCTTTTTCTCGATGATATTGATACATTCTGTAAAGAAAATGCTTCTTGTACCGAATTCACCCAACCCTTAGCAGAACTGTCACAAGAGTGGCGCAAACTGACAAGCGAACTCGGTGAAAAAGCGATGGCAAATATGGATGAAGCCGGTGCCGCCGCCGTCGATTACCTGATGTATGCCGGTTACATCACACAGGCCTGGCTGTGGGCGCGCGTGGTGGTTCTTGCTTCCACTAAAGGCGATGCTGATGGCGGTTTCTATCAGGCCAAAATTCATACCGCACGTTTTTATTTCCAGCGCATTTTGCCACGCACCCGTGCACACCTCGGCAGCTTGCGTGCCGGAAGCGCCAGCTTGATGGCGATGCCCGACAATCTTTTTATTTTCTAATCGGTAAAAAGGAATTTTTATGAACGGAAAATGCGAATGAAAAAAAAGCTGGGCACCATAACACTCTTGTGCATAACACCTACACTGTTTGCATTCGATTGCAAACAGGCATCGACCTTCACTGAGAAAACGATTTGTCAGAGCGAAGAGTTGATCCAACTCGACAAAACCATGTCTGGTATTTACACCGAGATCAAGAATACCGGAATGCACAAGAACAATCTGGTTCGCTCACAGCGCAGCTGGCTTAAGCAAAGAGATGAATGCCAGAATCAGGAACAGGCCGCCAACTGCATGAAATACATAACCGAGCATCGCATCAATGACCTCAGCGGAAAAAACAGCCTGAATGGCCGTTCTGATGTGTTTATCAATATTACAGGTGAAAACTACAACAATCCGGATGAAAACATCCACGTGTTTTCCTATCCATTGTTCAGGAAACCGGAAACACCCGCCATGAAAAAATTCAATGCAGACATGGAAGACCGCTACAAGCCTCATCAGGACAACATCATGAAATACGTCGAGCCTGCCGAATGCGACTGGTCATCAGCAGACACCACCTACCAAATCCATCACTACAACGGGCACTACCTTGGCCTAGAAACCTCCCTGTCTACCTATGGCTGCGGCGCTGCGCATGGCAATCATGGTGTATCTGAAACACATTTCGATCTGGATAAAGCTGCTTACATCACGAGTGCTGAAGCATTGAAGCCAGAAACACTGGAAACCGCCTTCCAGAGCTGCATAGACCAACTCAGCACCAAGCCAGATGCTTCAACTTCAAGGCAGGAATATATCGACAGCTATGGCGATGGCGTCCGATCTACCCTCTCCAGCATTGATGCATGGACTCTCTATCCCGACAATGCCGTGGTCAGTTTCTCACCTTACATAGCAGGCTCGTATGCAGAGGGCTTCCTAACGTGTGAATTCAAAAAAGAAGACATGGAAAAATTCCTGGCACCTTACATGCTGAACTTGATACGACAATAGACTATTGCCCGCGAAAAATGGGTCCAGAGTAATTTTACTGAAGGAAATGTCACTCTGACCCCGTTTTCCTATATTGTTTATTTTCTAATCCTGTCAGTGGTAGTCTTACTGGGTAGCATCACACCTCACCATGGGGATATACCATGCAAATACACACTGCAAAACACGAAGCCATGCAAGCCATAGAGCAGCTACCGGACACTGTGGAATTTAGCGATATTGTTTATCGTCTTCATGTATTGGATACCATTCAGAAAGGATTGAAAGAAATCAATGACGGCGAACCCGGTCTGACTGTAGATGAACTCAGGAGAGAGATAGAACAGTGGTAACATGGAAACCGCAAGCAAGGATGCATTTGAAAAAAATTTATCAATATATTGCCAAAGACTCAACCAACATCGCAAAGCAAGTTGTTAACGAACTGACTGAATGCACTAGACAATTGAATAAATTTCCTTTTATAGGAAAAAGAGTGCCTGAGATGAACGATGATAATCTGCGCGAGTTACACGCGCATTCGTGGCGAATTCTTTATCAAGTACAGCAGTCTGATGTTTATGTCATCGCTGTTATCCACAAAAGGCAAATGCCTGCTTTTGATGATATACAACAGCTCAAGCAGTAATTGGCATTCCTATTATTTACACATGCACAAGGAGTGTTTATGAACTACACAGCCCCCCTCGCCCACATGCGTTACTTGCTGAACGATGTATTCCAAGCTGAAAAACACTGGGCAGAGATGCCGGCATTTGCGGCAATAGACAGCAGTACAGTGAACGCCATTCTCGATGAAGGCGCCAAACTGTGTAGCGAAGTGATTGCACCGCTCAACCGCAGCGGCGATGAAGAAGGTGCGCAAATCCATAACAG
>DAOMGA010000150.1:0-4807 GCA_035430085.1 Pseudomonadales bacterium | reverse complement strand
AGAAAAATCTTGTCCGAGATACACTTTCCGCACTTTGGCATTGTGAACAATATCTTCGGGAGTGCCTTCAGCAATGATATGCCCCTCTCCCACAATGTAAGCTCTTTCACAAATAGAAAGCGTCTCCCTTACGTTATGGTCGGTAATTAAAATGCCGATATTTTTTAATTGTAAGTGGTGAATTATTTGTCGGATATCCGCAACGGAAATAGCGTCGACTCCTGCAAATGGCTCGTCCAGCAGGATGAATTGAGGTTCGCTTGCGAGCGAGCGAGCGATTTCCACTCTGCGTCGCTCTCCGCCAGAAAGACTCATACCCAAAGAGTTGGCAATGTGCGTAATGTGAAACTCTTCCATCAACTCATTAGCTCGGGCTGTTCGTTGTTGGCGGTTCATGTCTTTGCGAGTTTCAAGAATAGCAAGAATATTGTCTCGCACAGACATTTTGCGGAAGATTGAGGCCTCTTGAGGGAGGTAGCCGAGCCCACGTTGAGCCCGGCTATGTATAGGTAGCTGAGTAATATCATTTCCGTTGAGTGTTATTTGTCCCTGATCAACGGGTATCAGTCCTACAATCATATAGAAACACGTGGTTTTACCTGCGCCGTTCGGACCTAATAAACCGACAATTTCGCCACTGGAAACGGTAAGTGATACGTCATCTATGATGCGTCGTTTTTTATAAGATTTTGCAAGATGATGAGCGCTCAGCGTACAGTGGGTCACGGTTTGCTTTTCTCGCCAGTAGTGGTTTTCCCAGCGGACGGTTGTTTTTGAGCCGGTGGGATAATCACGGTGATTCGCTTTGTATTGTCGCTGCTACCTGATTCTGATGCTTGTGCCCGGACGCGTTCGTTTTTTGTGTCGTACTCTATACGGTCTCCGGTAATGCTACCGCTGGGTTGTTTGAGGTTGGCACTGCCTTGTAGTGTGATCAAATTTTTGGCGACATCAAAATAAATAGTATCCGCTTTGGCATCGACAACGTCTTCAGGTCCGGTTAATTGCTGCGTATAGGTTGCAGGCGCTCCAGAAGCAGTGATTTGTGAAAGCTCATTATTTTTGCTATCCAGCACAACGCGGTTGGCTGATATATGTATTGATCCCTGATTGATATCTACATTGCCTGAATATGTTGTGACGCCGGTTTTAGCATCGCGTTCAGCGCTGTTAGCCTGGATTTCAATTGGCTGACTTCTATCATCAGGCAAAGAATAAGCAGTGGCTGATGCAAGTAACATAGCTGCTGCAATGAGTCTAATGTCGAAATTCATGAACTTCCTTTACGTGTGAAAGCAGTGTTATTTTTTCATTGGTCAAATCCGCTCTCATGCCTGTTGCTTCGGCAATGCTCGAGAGGTGGTGAATTTTAACAGGTTTATCCGTTTCGGCGATTTCACTGCTCATATTGACCAGAATCTGCTCGGTGCGGAACTCAGTCTTGCCTGCTTCAGCGTCGTTCTTCCAAAGCAATACATTTCCTTGAAGCTCAATCACGCTGTTGTTATTGGATACTACGGCTTGATTGCCCTTGAGCTGCCAAAAGTTGTCCCCGGTGAGGTCCGGTGTTTTTTTCTGGAATTGGGCATAGGCTTCAGAAATGACACTGTGGTTGTCTGTGGCAAAATGTTGCAATTGCACCCCCTGTAATTGGCGTATTTTTCTGCCGTTTTCATCGAATATATCCAGTTCAGGCTGATTGATTACAGTATCTGGTGTTATGCGAGCCGATGTTGTCCCGTCTGCTTTAAGGCGTTGATTACCGGGCTCCCAACGAAACATCAGACCAGCTACAGCCAACAGGATCATCAAAACCAGGGCAATCTGTTGGGAGCGGCTGGAATTGGATGAGCTGCCGGCATCGTGAGCGTGGTCATTCATCAATCGATGTCCATAAAGGTGTGGTGCAGATCGCGTAACTGCCCCTTGGATTGAAGAATGAATTCACAAGCTTCACGCACAGCGCCTGATCCACCTTGCTTCGTTGTAATGAGGTCGGCATATTCACGGACGATATCAACGGCATTGGCAGGCGCGACCCCTAAACCAGCCTGCCGGATTGCTGCGAGATCAGGCAAATCATCACCCATGTAGGCAATTTCAGTGATGGATAACTTGAGCTGATGCTGGATACTACGCATAGCGTGGCACTTGTCTTCTCTGCCCTGAAGCAGAATATCTATCCCCAGCTCTCTGGCACGCCTTTCGACCATTGGGCTGGAGCGTCCAGTCACAATGCCTACTTGAACGCCACTTTTTTGCAGTAATTTGATGCCCAAGCCGTCATGTATATGGAAGGACTTCTGTTCTTGCGTGTCGCTGCTATAGGTAATACGCCCATCTGTCATCACGCCATCGACATCCAGGAGCAGGAGTTTAATGGGAATGGCTAACCGGGTTGCAGTGTCCATGGGCCAGATCCTTATGCTACGCCGGCTTTGAGAATATCGTGCAGATGCACAATACCTTCAACGCGTTGTTGGTCGTCAGTTACCACCAGAGCGGTAATGTGTTTGTGCTCCATGATGGCTAACGCTTCAGCTGCCAGCATGTGCCGCCCTATGGTTTTACTGCTGCAGGTCATGACCGAGTCTATGCAAGTATGGCGCAAATCCACCACGTCATTGTGTAATGCACGGCGCAAATCGCCGTCTGTAAAGATGCCCATTAACCGCCGGTCATGATCACAGATGGTGGTGAGGCCCAGCCCTTTGGTGTTCATTGTCAACAAAGCATCTGTGAGAGCGGTTCCTGGTTGTACAACCGGGATACGATCCCCTGAATGCATGATGTCTTCCACCATGAGTAGAAGTTTTCGACCCAAAGCTCCCCCTGGATGAGAAAAAGCGAAGTCTTCTGCGGTAAAGCCGCGTGCTTCCAGTAGGGCAATGGCGAGGGCATCGCCCATTACCAGAGCCACAGTGGTGCTGGATGTCGGGGCAAGATCCAGCGGACAAGCTTCAGCTTCGACACTGGCATCCAGATGAACATCTGCTGCCAATGCTAGTGGGGATTGGAAGTTGCCTGTCATGCTGATCAAGGGCACTCCCATCCGTTTGATGAGAGGCAGCAGGGTGACAACTTCGGCGGTGGCGCCAGAGTTTGAAAGGGCAATGACGACATCCTTTGAGGTAATCATTCCCATATCGCCATGGCTGGCTTCACCAGGGTGTACAAAGAAAGCCGGGCTGCCTGTACTGGCTAATGTGGCAGCAATTTTGCGACCAATATGACCGGATTTGCCCATGCCGCTAACTATGATACGTCCCTCGCAAGCCAGAAGCAGTTCGCAAGCCCTCGTGAAATGAGGGTTGATGGCTTGTTGGAGACGATCAACAGCACGGCTTTCCAGCTTGACGGTGCGCAAGCCGGAGGCAATAAAATCAAAGCAGGTATCAGGTTTCGTCATGAAGGGTTTATAGGACCTCAGGGGTGTTGCTGAAGGGTTTCATTCAGCTAGGCTTGCGCAAATGGTATAGTGCCAGACCTGAAAAGTCATGATCAAAAAGAGTGCAGGTTTTATGAGTGAGCAGATAAATAACTGGATTGAGCAAGTGCTAAAAGAAACGTTGACGGCAGACGTGGTGCTGGTCGGCGGGGATGGTCGTCACTTTGATATTACTGTGGTGAGCGCTTGTTTTGAAGGTCAGCGGCCAGTGAAAAAACAGCAACTGGTTTATGCAGCATTAAATGACAAAATTGCAGATGGCACTATTCATGCTGTGATGATGCAAACCCTCACTCCGTCAGAATGGCAGGCGCAAGCCTAGTTCGTTTATTTAGATAGGTTTTTTAATGGATAAGTTGATTATTGTCGGTGGCAAACCACTGTCTGGTGAAATTTATATTTCCGGTTCTAAAAACTCTGCGTTACCCATTCTGGCTGCCACACTACTTTGTGAGGAGCCGGTAGTGCTGGGCAACTTGCCTCACTTGCATGACATTACCACCATGATTGAATTGTTGGGTTGCATGGGAGTGCGGGTGGTTGTTGATGAAAAAATGCGCGTCGAAGTGGATGCGGGAGCAATCAAGAATTTTACTGCTCCCTATGATCTGGTTAAAACAATGCGCGCTTCGATATTGGTTCTAGGGCCAATGTTGAGCCGGTTTGGTCGTGCGCAGGTTTCATTTCCTGGTGGATGTGCAATAGGGTCGCGTCCCGTTGATTTACATTTGCGTGGCATGGAGGCGCTAGGTGCTCACGTCGAGGTAGATGGTGGGTATATTAATGCGACCAGTAATGGCCGGTTGAAGGGCGCAAAAATTTTTCTGGAAACTGTCACGGTTGGAGGGACTGAAAATATTATGATGGCGGCTGTTCTGGCTGAAGGGCAGACGGTGATACAGAACGCAGCATTAGAGCCGGAAATTGTCGATCTGGCTGAGTGTCTGAACGCCATGGGTGCTGATGTAAAAGGTCACGGTACGGATACCATCACTATTAATGGTGTAGAGCGATTACATGGTTGTTCTTATGACGTGATGGCGGATCGAATTGAAACGGGCACTTATCTCGCGGCAGCAGCAGCAACGCGCGGTCATATCAAATTGAAAAATACACAAGCGGATTCATTGGATTCTGTAATCGCAAAATTGCGCGAAGCGGGTGCTGATATTACGGTGGGTGATAATTTTATCGAATTAAATATGCACGGTAAGCGACCTAAATCCGTCAGTATAAAAACCGCGCCATACCCTGCGTTTCCTACAGATATGCAGGCGCAAATTACAGCGATGAATGCTGTTGCAGACGGCGTGGGAACCATCATTGAGACTATTTTTGAAAACCGTCTGATACAAGCGC
>DAOMGA010000149.1:0-4809 GCA_035430085.1 Pseudomonadales bacterium | reverse complement strand
GTGATAATCACGCTGGAAAATAGCCAGCAGGTTGCGGGCGAGATAGTACTGATCATCGCGTGACAGCGAACCCACTATCGCGCAATCAATCGCAATGTATTGCGGGCGCGACGGATGTTGCGTAGAAACAAATATATTACCAGGGTGCATGTCCGCATGAAAAAAGTTGTGGTCAAACACTTGTGTGAAAAAAATCTCCACACCACGATGCGCCAGCAATTTCATATCGGTGCCCTGTGCATGCAATGCCGCGAGATCCGTCACCGGAAGACCGCGAATGCGCTCCATCACCATCACTTGCGGCCTGCAGTAATCCCAATACACCTTCGGCACATACAGCATGGGCGACTGATCAAAGTTGCGACGCAACTGTGCTGCATTGGCTGCTTCACGCTGCAAATTCAGCTCATCAAAAATGGTGTGACGGTAATCCTGCACCACTTCCACTGGCCGCAGGCGCTTACCATCCGGTACAAAACGCTCTACCAGTCTCGCGAGCAAATCCATTAAAGCCAGATCTTTTTCAATAGTGCTGGCAATACCGGGGCGAATCACTTTCACCACGACTTCCTCACCACCAGGCAACACAGCGCAATGCACTTGTGCAACTGATGCAGATGCCAACGGCTCACGATCAAACGAGAAAAATACTGCGCCAATGGTTTTACCAAGTGCAGCTTCAACAATGGCCACAAATTCAGCGCTGGAAAATGGCGGCACACGATCCTGCAAGCGATCCAGCTCACACACAATATCTTGCGGCACCAGATCAGGTCGCGTAGATAATAATTGACCAAACTTTACAAATACTGGACCGAGCTGTTCCAACACCAGCCGCAAGCGTGCACCACGCGGCAGTTGTGCATCGCAGCGTGGTAACCATTGCAAGGGAGAAAAGCGCAAAGCAAGTCGCAGTGCTAGCGGCAAATTTAATAACAACAGCTCGCTGTCCAGCCGATAAAATGTCAGCACCCGCAGAATCGTTAACAAGCGTAACAGAGCCATCAGTTCGCCCTGCTATTTTTTATTTGATCAATACCAGCCTGCAACCTGTCCATACGCAACTGCATATCATCCACTTCACGGCAAAATCCTTGCACCTCATGGCGGCTCGGTACGGCATTGCTTTCGAATTGCAAAAATTCACTCATCAAACGCTCAGCTTCACGCCGCGCACCGCGAAACCAGCTATTCGCGCTGCGCGCAAAACGCCCCAGCTGATGCGCAATCACATCGCCTGTGTGTTCTGCCAACAACGCTTCCCAATCAATATCCAGTGACGCACTGATTTTTTGTAATTGTTGCAACACAGCGCTATCGCCAGTCAGCGTCACACCGCTGTCTGTCAATGCTGTGGTTTTACTGCGTGCACGCCATAAAGCCAGAAATTCACTCGGTGTACCACTCAAGGTTGTATCAGCAGAGGATTCAAATAATGACCACAACTCAACATGATTACCGATAAACAATACATACACAGATTCCGCCGGCATGGTGCAGGCAATGTGCAAGACTTTTCCATCGAGCTCGATCAAGGATTGCTGGGTAGCTGGATCATAAGCAAGACTGTTATTAACGGCGCTTTCCAGCGCCATCAACAAACCGGCTTTCAATGTGGATTCCGAACTGAGCGGAGACATCAAGGCTTCACACCTTTATGTAACGCCACTACACCGCCGGTCATATTATAAAATTCACACGCCGTGAAACCGGCATCCTGCATCATGCCTTTCAATGTTTCCTGATCGGGATGCATACGGATCGATTCTGCCAGATAGCGATAACTCTCGGCATCACCAGCTATGGCTTTGCCAATCACTGGCATCACATGGAAGGAATAATTGTCGTACGCTTTTCCGAGTAATGGATTATTCGGTTTGGAAAATTCCAGCACCAGCAAACGACCGCCTGGCTTCAACACACGCAACATGGAACGCAACGCTTTATCTTTATCGGTAACATTGCGCAAACCGAAAGCGATGGTGATGCAATCAAAGGTGTTATCCGGAAATGGTAAACATTCGGCATTGGCTTGGGCGAATTGCACATTGCCCACTGCGCCGCGATCAATCAGGCGATCGCGCCCTACATTCAGCATCGATGAGTTGATATCCGCCAACACCACCTGCCCGTCTTCACCGACCAGCCGCGAAAACTTGAAAGCAAGGTCGCCCGTACCACCGGCAATATCCAGCACCTTGTGGCCGTAACGTACACCGGAGACTTCAATAGTGAAACGTTTCCACAAGCGGTGAATACCGCCTGACAATAAATCGTTCATCAAGTCATAGCGTGCAGCAACCGAATGGAAGACATCCGCCACCTTGCGCTGCTTTTCCTGCACAGGGACTTGCTGGAAACCAAAATGGGTGGTGTTCTGGGGGTCAGTCATGATGCGTCTACTAGTGGTTTAGCAACTCATTTTACACACAGCTTGCCTCACTTTCTTCCCTGCTTGTACTGCTTGAGGCATGATGTCGGTCGATCTTACCGCCAGCACCCACGGAGCCTGAACACATGACTTTCACTGCATTATCCCGCTGGCTGGGGATCAGCCTGTTATTGACACTGCAGGGCTGCGGCTACACCACGCTGACCGACGCCTGGCAATCACCAAATTTTCAGGGTAAACAGCTGGACGATGTTCTGGTAGTCGGTGTCACGCCAAACAAAACCAATCGCATTTTGTTCGAGAAAGGCTTTACCAGCGAACTCACCGGCACCGGTATCCACGCCACCGCCAGTTATGATGTTATTGGCGGTGCCACGCCAACCAAGGACAGCGTTGGTGCATATCTGGAAAAAAGTAATATCCGTTACGTTATTGTGGCGCAATACGGCGGCAAGGAAACCACGAAAGAGTATGTACCGGAATCCGTCCGCACCTATTACACCGGACCTTACTATCCCAGCTACGGCAGTTACTGGAATCATTATGGTGACACGGTCACCATGACGCGCGAAGCCTACGTCGATACCAAATCCAAAGTGATCCTGACCACTTCTATTTATGAGGTAAAATCAGGTCAGCTGGTATGGGTGGGACGAAGCAATACCTTCGAAGTGGGTTCGATATCCCATGCTGCTAAAGAATTGGCAGAACGCGTTATCAAAAAAATTCACGACTAAATTTAAAATCAGGAATACACCGAATGAAAATTACCCAAAAATCCTATGCTCTGGCGTGCGCATTACTGATAACTTTAATAGCTGGCTGCGGTGTTACCTCGCTCGCCAGCAGCTGGAAAGCGCCCGATTTTCAGGGCAAACAAATGAACGATGTACTGGTGGTCGCCATGACAGAAGACATGACCAACCGCATTCTGTTCGAGCGCGGTTTTGTTGGTGAGCTCAGCGCAAAAGGTATCAGGGCAACAGCCAGTTACGATGTACTCGGTGGCGACATGCCAACCAAGGAATCAATAAAAGCGTACATTGCCAGTAGCAACATTCATTACGTGATTATGACGCGCTACGACGGCACGGAAACCACCGAGACTTATGTACCTGGCTCTGTCATTTTTTATTACAGCGGCTTCTGGGGTGGCTATGACAGCGGCGAAGTGGTTTCACGCTCCGCATTTGTTGACAGCACCGGCGATGCCGTTATGACAACGGAGATCTATGCCGTGCCATCTGGCAAGCCATTGTGGGTGGGACGCAGCAAATCTTTTGATCTGGACTCTGTGGCTTCCGATGCCAGTGATCTCGCAAAAACCATTATCAGCAACATCAACGATTAAGCACTTATCAACAATTAATCAGGTATCGCTTAACAATTCCAGCGTACCTTTACTGCCATCCAGCCGCACGCGATCACCGGTTTTGAATTGCGTGCTGGCTGAACGCAAATTGACTACTGCTGGCAAACCGTATTCACGCGCAATAACTGCGCCGTGTGAGACGGAACTGCCGATATCGGTAGCCAACCCTGCAATCACACTGAAATAAGGCGTCCACGCCACATCGGTAATCGGCGCAATCAGAATTTCGCCCGGCTGCAACTGCGCCGCCTCTTCCGGCGACAATGCCACGCGACAAACACCTTCCACACAACCGGTGGATACTGGTCTTCCCGTTAATATGCCAGAGCCGACATCGACTGATCCCATAACCAGAGGCTCAGGCTTGCCTTGCAATAAAAACGGAAACTGCAAACGGTTCTGGTATGCCATTGCAGCGCGCCGCTTCAGCGCATGCTGCACCTGCGCTACCGAAGGCACGCCACAACAAGCACGCAACTCTTCATGGGCAAAAAAATAAATCAGGTCTTCATCCGGCAATATATTTTCTTTTACCAGCAATTTACCGAGATGACGATACGCTTTTCCTACTTCACGGGTGATGTGTACCAGCAAGGATTTCGTGCGCTCACGGCGACGAATGCCATTGTGCACACGCGGCAACAACCAACGCACAAAACCATTGTATTGCGCGTTATCAACAACCTGTACTTCCGCTATTCTATTTGACGTACCGCTGTTGCTGGATTGATTGCCTAATAGCGCACGCACGCCGACTTGCATGGTGCGAATCAGTGGCAGGGAATCTTCCGCCCAACCTTTTTCCCGGACGCACAACTCACGGTAAGCGCGATGACCATGCCGCAAAAGAAATGCAGCAAATAATTCTTTCGCCTCTCCCGCCGCAATCGATTGCAACCACAGCAAAGCATCCTCTGGCGCTTCTGTACAAAAATGTGCGGCATGCGGCATGGCTGCAATATGTTCGACCACAATATCCAGCTCTTGCACCAGTTCCGCGCTGATCACGCCACTGGCACCTGACATCAAACGCGCCAGCTCGCCC
>DAOMGA010000148.1:0-4827 GCA_035430085.1 Pseudomonadales bacterium | reverse complement strand
GAACTCCGTAAACGAAATGCCGGAGCCGTCGCGGTCAATACGCTGCTTGACAGATTCCTTCTGGATCATCGCATTAATAGAAAAATGCTTGCCAATATCGCGCAGAAAATCGAGCACGCTCACACCCGCCATCCAGTCGTAGTTATTGACGACCTCGGCAGAAGCAGCGCCTGCATCAAAATCAATAAAGCGGGATACCTGGGATTTAAGACGCTCAACCCAGCTCGCCACTACATCCGGAGTATTGAGCTTACGCTCCTCGGCTTTAAAACTGGGATCACCAATCAGCCCAGTGGCTCCGCCTACCAAAGCAATCGGCTTGTGCCCAGCCAGTTGAAAGCGACGCAGCGCAAGCAAGGGAACCAGACTCCCTATATGAAGGCTGTCTGCTGTTGGATCGAAACCGCAATAGACAGTACGAGAACCCGTCTCCAGATGATCTACCAGCTCCTGCTCGCCCGCCAATTGACTTACAAGCCCTCGCGCCTGCAATTCTGAAACCAACCCACCTGCCACAGCCACACGTCACCTTCTAATACAAAGACCCAGAATGCCGCACACGTTACCTAAATGCTTCGCAATTACAAGGCGACTCATATCCGGAAGGGGAAAATAACTGGCTGTCAAGGTTGTCATAGGAGGTAAACCCTGCCTACAATCCCAAACCTGAATAGACCAGAAAACTTTACTAACACTATGTTAAATAAAGAAACTCACAATACAGGCAATGTCTGGACACATCATTTCCCACGGCATCACCTGCTAGCAGCTTGCGGCATTTCACTCGCTACTACTTTGTTGCTGGCCGTGTTGCCAGACAGCGTTGTTGCCTATCGCGCGCAAGAACTAGTACCAGCTGTTGTAAAAACCCCAGCTATTCCTGCTGCAGAAGTTATTCCTGTTAACCCTATTGAAATCGATCCTTGGTTACACCTGACAGTTCGCAAAGGCGATACGCTTTCCAGTCTGCTACAGAAAACCGGGTTAGGGCTGAATGAAATACATGAGCTAACCAACACCAGCAAAGATGCACAGAAACTGGCGTCACTGAATCTTGGTGATGAACTGGATATATTGATGAAAGAAGGCGTCGTACAGGAATTGCGCTTACGCCGCAGTAAACTGGATAGCCTTTCCGTCACACGTGCAGGCGATAAATACGAAAGCAAACAAATTACTTTAGTTCCGGAAGTTCGCTACAGTTATGCAACAGGGGTCATCGACAGCTCGCTGTTTCTGGCAGGACAAAAAGCTGGGCTAAACGACCGCATGACACTCAAACTAGCTGACATCTTTGCCTACGACGTAGACTTTCTACAAGACATTCAGGAAGGCGACAGCTTTGCACTACTGTATGAAGAACTCTATCTGGATGGTAAATCTATTGGGCAAGGCAATATTGTATCTGCTGAATTTACCAATCAAGGTAAAACCTACCGCGCCGTTCAGTACACCAGTAAAAATGGCTCAACCAGTTACTACACGCCCGATGGCAACATCATGCGCAAACAATTTTTACGCACACCGGTTGATTTTGCAAAAGTAACTTCTTATTTCAGCGCAAGTCGCAAGCATCCGATTCTGCATAAGATTCGCGCTCACAAAGGCATTGATTACGGCGCACCAACCGGAACACCTATACGCGCCGCTGGCGATGGCAAAGTGGTGTTTGCAGGCGTGCGAAATGGATTTGGCAATGTTGTCATGATCCAACATGGCGGCGTATACACAACGCTATACGGGCACATGAGCAAAATCGGTGTGAAAAATGGCGCCAATGTTAGCCAAGGTCAGATTATCGGCGCTGTTGGTCAGACAGGACTCGCTACAGGTCCACATTTACACTATGAATTTCATGTGAATGGAGTAGCTGTAAATCCTTTGGCTAACATGAATGTTGCCATGGCTGAACCTTTATCAAAAGCAGAAAGAGCTAACTTTGACAAGGCAACTACAGCTCTGTTCACGCAAATGAAACAGTTGGCAGCAGCACCTGCTCAGCAAAAATCCCAGCAACTAGCATTGGGCAACACATTACCGAACGACGATAAAATAAGTGAGCCGCAAGTCCGCTGAGATTTACATCGGCTTAATGTCCGGCACCAGTCTGGACGCCATTGATGCTGCTCTGATTGATATCAGAGCGGGTCAATCTCCCATACTTATCCACGCATACAATCATTCCATACCAGCTGCCGTCAGATCTGAAATTGAACTGATGTGTCAGCCCGGCGCTGACGAAATCAATCGCATGGGATCACTCGACAGGCGCATGGGCGAGTTATTTGCCGAAGCCGTATTAATTCTTATACAGCAGGCGAATATTCAGGCAACACAAGTCCGCGCCATTGGCTGTCACGGCCAAACGATTCGTCATCACCCTGATAAATCAACGCCTTTTACTGTGCAGATTGGCGACCCGAACACCATCGCATTTCGCACAGGCATCACCACAGTCGCCGATTTTCGACGCATGGATATCGCTGCTGGCGGTCAGGCCGCACCACTGGTACCTGCATTTCACGATGCAGTGTTGCGCGATGCGAGTGAAAACAGAGTAATAATAAACGTTGGCGGAATGGCCAATATCACAACTCTGGCTAAAAACATTCCCGTGACGGGCTTTGATACCGGTCCAGGCAATATTTTGATAGACAGTTGGATACAGAAAAAACGCCAACTGCCTTATGACGAAAGTGGGTCGTGGGCCGCATCAGGTCAATGCAATATTGTGCTGCTGGATCAACTACTGTCACACCCCTACATTCAAGCGCCCGCACCCAAAAGCACAGGAAGAGAAACGTTTCATCTTGCATGGCTGGAATCTGTACTAACCGCATTTTCCTCGATTAGCGATGTAGACATTCAGCGGACACTGCTTGAATTTACTGCGCACAGCATCGCACTTGCTATCAGCAATTTGCCTGTGAAAATTGATCGCGCTTTACTATGCGGCGGCGGAAGCCATAACAGCCTGCTGCGAGAAAGAATCAGCACACTGCTGATGAATATTAAAACTGGAAGCACGAGCGATGTTGGCATTGAAGCAGACTGGATGGAAGCGATGGCATTTGCATGGCTAGCAAAACAGCGAATGGAAAACAAACCCGGCAATGTACCAGCTGTGACTGGGGCTAGCCGCCTCTGCATTCTTGGTGGCGTCTATTCGCCCGGCTAAAATTGTAGCGCGAAATCAGATTGAAAAAGACGAACCACAGCCACAAGTAGTTGATGCATTAGGGTTCTTGATAACAAACTTTGATCCCTGCAATCCTTCTTCATAATCTACTTCTGCACCAACCAAATATTCGTAGCTCAAAGGATCAACAAGAACAGTAACGCCATCTCTTTCGATAGCCGTATCATCTTCTGCCGCCAACTCGTCAAATGTAAATCCATACTGGAAGCCAGAGCACCCTCCTCCAGTAACAAATACACGCAACTTAAGATCAGGGTTTGCTTCTTCCTCAATCAGGCTACGAACTTTTTTTGCCGCGCTGCCCGTAACCAAAAAATCGAATTTAACATCAGGTAATGTTTCAGTAATCATTTTATAGCCTCCAAATCTAGAATGCGTTCTTTCCAGTAAACCCGCTGAAAATAGTCATAAAGATTATTTTAATATCAAAAAAAATGCTCCAGTGACATATATAGTACAGATCAAAATCTATCCGTCTCTCCATTTTTTCCAATGTATCAGTCTCTCCTCGAAACCCATTTACTTGAGCCCATCCGGTAATGCCAGGTTTGACCTTATGCCGTTGCATATAGCCCTTTATCTGTTTTCGATACAGTTCATTATGGGCAATAGCATGCGGACGAGGCCCAACCACCGACATACTGCCTTGCAATACATTAATAAACTGAGGTAATTCATCAAGAGAAGTACGCCGCAAAAAACTTCCTATTGGTGTTAAGCGATTATCGTGGCGTTTAGCCTGCACAACCACATCATCATTTTCCAGCACATTCATGGTGCGAAACTTCCATACGACTATAGGTTTACCGTCAATCCCATATCGACCCTGTCTGAAAATAACAGGTCCCGAAGATGTCAACTTAATGGCGACAGCAATAACTAACATCGGCACCGCTATCAAAAAAAGGATAAATATAGACACCAGCAGATCTAATGCGCGTTTCGCAATATTTCCCGCCGCCGATAGCGGACTATCTACTAAACTAATAGCCGGCAATCCTCCAATATTATCCTGTCGCGCATTCATCAAATTGAAAGCAAACATATCCGGTATAAGAATAATGGATACCGTGGTATCCATTAACTCATCAACCAAACTTTTAATTTTCTCCTCTTCTGACATGGGCAGCGCGATATATACCTGATCAATATCGCCATTCTTTGCCGCATTGACCACTTCTTCAAATCCACCTCGGCAAAGATCAGATGGTAATACATTATTTTTTTCCGCATAAAATCCATGCAGAAGTATTCCCATCCAAAGATTTTCCTGGAATTTTCTCGATAAATTTAAAGCCAAGTCCCCATCGCCCACGATAGCCGCACGCTTGATGTTGTAACCCTTGTTGCGCAAATAAAACAAAAAGAACCGAACAAAAATTCTTATGCCTATTAACGCAACACCGCTATATAGCATCCACCATGCATACAGCATTCTGCGGCTGACATAATGCGGCTCCCTGCTAACCCACGCCGCCGCAATCAATACCAGGAAAGTCAGAGCCATAACAAGGGCAATTCGCCAAACGGAAACCCCAACTGAACGATTGCGCAGAGGCAAGTACAATCCAAATACTTCACCAAAAAACTGGGAGGAAAACATAGCTAACATAAACAGGACACTGCTT
>DAOMGA010000147.1:0-4862 GCA_035430085.1 Pseudomonadales bacterium | reverse complement strand
GTTGGTGTTGGTGTCAGGCACTGTTGCGTCGTAAAACGTATTCTGCCGTGGCGTGGCTGGGTTTATCCCTTGCGCTGTATGGCGTAGGTGTGAGTGTCGTCACGGCATTAGGTCGTGCGATTTTCTGGGAAAATGTTTACGCATTGCGCTACCAGAATATTGTGTTGTTATTCTGGATCGGCATCGTGTTGTGGTTGGCATCCAGTGTGCAGCGTCGCCATATTGGATTGCTTGTCGGTGCCGGTTTGTTGCTGTTGATGTTTGCTGCACAAGTGGGTTGGTATCATGAACTGCTGCTGAAAACTGGCAATCGCACACGGGACGCCCATCTCGCGTTGGTAGTGGGTTTGGAAAACCAGTTGTCGGCTATTCAGGCGACAGTGTCACGCTCGCATCTCGGTGCAGACAGTGACTATACCTTGCAACACGAAGCGCAGTATTTGCGCAGCATACACGCCGGTCCGTATGCCGATCCTGACTGGCAGATCCCGACACTCGATGCACTGCAAGCCGCACCGGCTTGTAAAACGCCAGTCAGCAATGTTGATGTGCATGGTGATGATGCGACATATGCGCGTTTGTCACTCGATTTTTCTACGCCAGTGCATTACAGCATCGTTGCATGGTTTGATGTGGATAAAACAGCGCCGGGATTGCTGATCGCCACGCGCGCGGATACTTTTTTTGCGCGACTACAACAATCTGTTTATGGATTTACCGATTACGCCGGTTTCGCAAAACGGTTGCCGCAGCAAAAACCGGCAAATATTTTTGCACGCGACGGTGATGCGTGGTGCAAGCTGCCCTTCAGCCGAGCTGTAAATTAATAATAGTCAGCGCAGTTGCAGCGCAGTAACAAAATCTCTCGCTGTTTCCATCAAGGCTGGAATGTGTGTTGTTTCGATGCCGACGCCGCGCATGGCCAACTGGAAAACTGCATCGGCTTCATCCTGATTGATGCTGTTTTCCAGTAAACGCCGTAACACCATCAGCGCGACACCTTCGATATAAATCAATCCGAGAAACGGTGCTTCCTGATTCGGTAATACTGCCTGCAGTGCATTGTGTGCACGGGCAAAACGCTCGCCAGTGACCCAGTGTGAACTGCCGCCAATGCGCACCAGTGTCCAGCCGGTTTTCGGATTTTTCAAACCGTAATGTATGAAACCGTAAGCTGTGCAGGTGAAAATTTGTTCGGCGTTGTAATGGTCAGGAATGCGATCCACCACAGTCTGGTAAACCTGTTCACGGATGAAAGCACTCACCGCGCATGACAATTCTTCGCGGCTCTGGAAATAGTTATAGAACGTGCCGCGTGCCATGCCTGCTACGCGCATCAGATCATCGATGCTCGTGCCTTCCAGCCCCTTTTCTGATAGCACGTCGATAGCGGCTTCGATCAGGAGGAGCCGGGTGCGATCCCGTTTACCGGGTAGTCCGCACATCTGGGTGGTCTTGTTCGGGGTGGTCTTGTCAGGGATAGAAGCCGCCATCGCGAGTAAATTCCGTTGTAGTTTTCGCTTGTAGATTCCGTTGCTGTATTTCGGTTTATGACATATTCGTCATAATTGACGTATATGTCAATTAAGCACAGAATAATACCCTAGTATTTATATAAGGGTAGTGTCGATGTGCCGATACAGGAGTCTTGCTGTGCTGCTGGTCGCTGCGATGACGGTCGCCTGCAATCGGCAAGCGCCTCCCGCTAGCCCGCCAGTACCTGAAGTCACGGTTGTCGTGGTACAGCCGCAAGCCGTCACCATTACCAGCGACCTGCCCGGACGTGTGACCCCGCACCGCATCGCCGAGGTGCGCGCGAGGGTGGACGGCATTGTGCTGAAGCGGGAGTTTGTCGAAGGCAGTGATGTCAAAGCCGGGCAACGCCTGTACCTGATTGATCCCGCTGCTTATCAGGCGGCTTACAACAGTGCGAATGCTGCACTATCCAAAGCCAGAGCGGATTTGAGTGCCAAAAAAATGCAGGCTGAGCGTACCGGTGCCTTGATTGCGCAACGTTCCATCAGCAAACAGGCGTATGACGATGCCAGTGCGGCTGCCAAACAGGCGCAAGCTGATGTGGAAGCTGCTACCGCAGAACTGGATGCAGCGCGCATACGTCTGGGGTACACCGAAGTGTTGTCACCGATTGACGGCCGCATCGGTAAATCGAAAGTGACAGAAGGTGCTTACGTGCGTGCGGCAGATGCCACCTTGTTGGCGACGGTGCAACAACTGGATTCCGTGTATGTCGATGTCACGCAATCCAGTGCGGACATACTAAAACTGCGCAATGATTTTATGCAGGGCTTGTTGAAGCAAAGCGACGGCACGGCAAAAGTATCGTTGCGGCTAGAGGATGGATCGATTTATGCCGAAACTGGCAGTTTGCAATTTGCGGACAGCACGGTAGATGAAAGTACCGGCACTGTCACATTGCGCGCTATTTTTCCTAACGAGAAATTGTATTTGTTGCCGGGCATGTTTGTGCACGCGGTATTGGAATCCGGTACGAACGAACAGGCATTGTTGGTGCCGCAACAAGCAGTGACCTACGATGCAAAAGGGCAAGCGACTGCATTGCTGGTGGGAACGGATGACAAGGTAGAGCAGCGCGTGTTGCAAGTCAGTCGTTCAATCGGCAATCAATGGTTGTTAGCGAATGGTTTGAAAGCCGGTGACCGTGTGATTACTGAAGGTTTGCAAAAAGTGCATCCCGGTTCAGTCGTAAAAATTGCTGCGACCAAATAGTCGGGAGTCAGGTATGGCCAGTTTTTTTATTGATCGACCGGTGTTCGCCTGGGTCTTGGCAATTATTGTCATGCTGACTGGCGCATTGGCGTTGACACAATTACCGGTGGCAGTTTATCCAAAACTGGCACCACCATCGGTGGCGATCAATGCTTCGTATCCCGGCGCATCTGCAAAAACATTGGAAGATACGGTGACGCAAGTCATTGAGCAGCAGATGAGTGGTCTGGATCATCTGGATTACATGTCTTCCACCAGCAGCGGTTCCGGTCAGGCATCTGTGACGCTGACATTTACCTCGGGTACTGATCCTGATATTGCACAAGTACAGGTACAAAACAAACTGCAGGCGGCTATGCCATTGTTGCCGCCGGAAGTGCAGCAACAAGGTTTGAAAGTGGCAAAAGCCAGCAAAAGTTTTTTGATGGTGATGACGGTGTCGTCGAAAGACGGGAGTATGAAAAGTATTGATGTCGGAAATTTTATTGCGTCAACTTTACAAGATCCGATTTCACGTGTGAATGGCGTCGGCATTGTGCAATTGCTGGGTGCACAGTACGCCATGCGTATCTGGATGCTGCCTGAAAAACTGCAGGCATTTGGTTTGACGCCACTGGATCTGACGCAGGCTATCCGTGCGCAAAATGTGCAGGTGGCAGCCGGTCAACTCGGTGGCATGCCGAATATCGAAAACCAGCGGTTGAATGCCACCATTATGGCGCAGAGCCGTTTGCAAACACCGGAACAGTTCGGTGATATTTTATTGCGTGTTAACAGCGACGGATCGCAAGTTCGCTTGAAAGATGTAGCGCGTATTGAGCGTGGCGGTGAAAACTATAATTTTATTGGCACGTATAACCATGAACCTGCAGCAGCGTTGGCCATCACGCAAGCGCCCGGTGCCAATGCGTTGGAAACCGCCGAGGCGGTGAAGCAAAAAATTCGTGAGTTGTCGCCTTATTTTCCGCCGGGTATTGAAGTCAATTACCCGTATGATCTGACGCCGTTTGTAAAAATTTCCATCGATGAAGTGGTCAAGACATTATTTGAAGCGATTGTGCTGGTGTTTCTAGTCATGTTTGTATTTTTACAAAACTGGCGGGCTACCCTGATACCCACTATTGCAGTGCCGGTGGTGTTACTCGGTACCTTTGCGGTGATGGCGGTGGCTGGGTTCTCGATCAATATTCTCACCATGTTCGGTCTGGTGCTGGCGATGGGTTTGCTGGTGGATGATGCGATTGTGGTGGTGGAAAACGTCGAACGTATCATGCGCGAAGAAGGTTTGTCGCCACTGGAAGCGACGCACAAGGCGATGAAACAGATTACGGGTGCCTTGGTGGGTGTTGGATTGGTATTGGTGGCAGTGTTTGTGCCCATGTCTTTTCTCAGCGGTTCCAGTGGTGCGATTTATCGCCAGTTCACGCTGACGATGGTGGCGGCGATGGTGTTATCGGTTCTGGTAGCACTGATCCTGACACCGGCGTTGTGCGCCACCATTCTCAAACCGTTCAGCGTGGAAGAGTACGAACATCGCAACGGATTTTTTGGCTGGTTCAATCGAACATTTGAGCGTCTCTCCATTGGCTATTACGAGACAGTGGGAAAACTGATTCCGCATCCGCGAAAAGTGTTTGCGGTATACGCACTGATTTTTGCAGCGGTCATCTACCTGTTTACCAGTTTGCCGACATCATTTTTACCGGATGAAGATCAGGGCTTTCTTGCCAATGTGGTGATACTGCCGGTGGGTTCCACCAGTGAACAGACTTTGGCGGTGATGGACAAAATTCGCGATCACTATCTCGATGATGAAAAAGATGTCGTGAAAGAAGTGTTTTATGTGGTCGGATTCAGCTGGGCAGGGCAGGGGCAGAATGTCGGGCAGATGTTTACGGCACTGAAGCCGTGGAGTGAACGCACAGCGCCGGGGCAATCGGTGCAGGCGATTATTAATCGCGCAATGAAATTTTATGGCACCTTGCGTGAAGCACAGGCCATTGCCATCAATCCTTCTCCAGTGCAGGAACTCGGCAATTCCACCGGTTTTGATTTGCAATTGCAGGATCGCGCTGGTCTTGGTCATGAAGCCTTGATGGATGCGCGCAATCAGT
>DAOMGA010000146.1:0-4936 GCA_035430085.1 Pseudomonadales bacterium | reverse complement strand
ATTGTAGTGAAAGTGATATCGGTTCCTGATGTAACACTAAAAATATTGCTTCGGCACTTGCTGATATTTTTTCTTGTATTGGCGGCTGCATATTGTCTATACGAAGCGATAAAATTAGTGACCCTTCGCATTTCCCGTCTGCCGTACGATCAGCAATATTTGCAGGGGTATTTGCACTTCCGTATGGATAAAGATTACCTGTTACAGGTTGTGCCTGTCACCATGGCAGCGGCAATGAATTATTACGCCGGCAGTGAGAAATACTATTTCTATTCCATGGACGCTCTTGCCGGGATTTTTTATCTGGCACTACTTGTAACAGTTCTGCAAATATTGATTACCAGACAAGTGTGGGCGGTCAAGTTGATAGCTTTGTTAGCCTTGGCAGGCGCATTGTCTGCGCCATTGATGATGCATCTTCTGAACGCCGGCGATATGCCGCCCCGGACGATGCTCGGTGTTCCTTTTGTATTGTCAGGGCTGGTGTTCGCTGCCGTTTCCAACAACAGCAAAATGCTCAAGCTAGTGTTGGGTGTATTGGTGGCGGCGTGTTTTATCCGGTTTGCTGTGGTCAATAATCGTTATGCGTTGACGAACCAGATGAACTGGAAAGCGGATCAGGATCTTTCGGTGATGATTATCCAGCGTATTCACAGCCTATGGCATAAATTGCCGGAGCATGTGCCGCCTTATCCTGTTGTGCTGGTTGGCGCATGGCAGCCGGTCGATACGCCGCTGTATATCAATCGAGATGTAATCGGTGCGTCTTTTTTCTATTGGGATGGTGGCAGCGCTGAGCGCATGGTGCGGCTATGGTTCAGCATGCGTCAGTTTGATTTTCGACCGGCATCTCCAGAAGAGGAGTTGCCCGTAGCGGAACATGCTATCAGCATGCCTGTGTGGCCTGCGGCAGGCGCGGTTGATATCGTCAATGGTGTGATTGTTGTAAAAATAGCCGAGTATTCTCCGCACAGGATTGACGTATTGTGCGGATCGGCAGGGGCGATTTGTCGGTTGCGCAAACCGTCTGTTCCTGCAGCTGAATAACAGTGCCCTTGGGTGGATGCCAATCTATATCAAAAATCTTTGATATAGATTGGCATTCTGCTAGTATCGCCAGCCTATGTTGCCCGATACCCTTCATTTTGAAACAGGGAAGCCTGCTCTCGATAGCCAAGTCGCCTCTGGTGATGCGCTGTCTTTAGCCTGCTATCTGAAAGCCGCCGCCGACCCATTGCGCTTGTCGGTGTTGCGCCTGTTGAAACAGGATTCCTTTGCTGTGCTGGAGCTGTGCCATGTGCTGGCGGTGAAGCAGTCCGGCATGAGTCACCATCTGAAGATTCTCGCGCAGGCGAATCTGGTGGCGACCCGTCGCGAAGGCAATACCATCTTTTACCGTCGGGCGACGGCTGCCGAAAGTGATATTGGCCTGCAAGACCATGCTGCCATGCAGCAGGCGCTGTTTGCCCGTATCGACCAGATGCCGCTTGATCACGATGTCGCTGACCGGCTGACAGAAGTGCAACGTGAACGCATTGCCAGCTCACACAGTTTCTTCGAAGAGAATGCCGCGCTGTTTCGCCAGCAGCAGGAGCAGATTGCCGACTATGAACTGTACGGTCTGGCAGTGGCGCAACTGCTGGATAATCTTGATTTGCCTGCACAAAAACTGGCGCTGGAGATAGGTCCCGGTAACGGTCAGTTCCTTGGTGAGTTGGCAGCACGTTTTGAAAAAGTGCTGGGTCTGGATAATAACCAGCCTATGTTGGCGCAAGCCGCAGACTATGTAAGTGCACACCAACTGAACAATGTTGAGTTGCGTTGTGGTGAAATTCACCAGTTGCCGGCGGACTATCGCCCTGAATGCGTTGTATTGAACATGGTGTTGCACCACACGCCCTCACCGGCTGAAGTCATTGCTTCTGTCGGTCGATTACTGCCCGCTGATGCCGTATTGCTCATCTGCGAACTCTCGCATCACCAGCAGAGCTGGGTGCGTGAGTCTTGCGGTGACATCTGGCTGGGCTTCGAACCTGATGAGCTCACACACTGGCTCGCGCAAGCGAATCTGGTCTGTGAGCACAGCCAGTATCTGGCGCTACGTAATGGCTTCCAGATCCAGATCCATGCGGCGCGTAAATTGCCGTTTCATTCCACCCTTGTCTGATCTTTATTTATATCTATAGGAGTTGCATCAATGTCTGAATATTCCGTGTTTACTTCCGAATCGGTCTCCGAAGGCCATCCGGACAAAATGGCTGATCAAGTGTCGGATGCGATTCTGGATGCGATCATCGAACAGGACAAATACGCGCGCGTGGCGTGTGAAACGCTGGTAAAAACCGGCGTGGCGATTGTGGCGGGAGAGATCACCACCACGGCGAATATCGAGTATGAAAAAATTATCCGCGGCGTCATCAATGACATCGGCTACAACAGCTCCGATGTGTATTTTGATGGCAGCACCTGTGGCGTGTTGAACCTGCTCGGTCAGCAGTCGCCGGATATCGCGCAAGGCGTTGATCGCGCCAAGCCGGAAGACCAGGGCGCAGGTGACCAGGGTTTGATGTTTGGCTATGCGGCAAACGAAACCGACGTGTTGATGCCAGCGCCGATCCAGTATGCACACCGTCTGGTAGAACGTCAGGCTGAAGCGCGTAAATCCGGTTTGCTGCCATGGTTGCGTCCGGATGCCAAATCACAAGTGACTTTTCGCTATGAAAACGGCAAACCTGTTGCCGTGGATGCGATTGTTCTCTCTACACAACACGCAGCAGATGTCAGCGACAAAGATATCCATGACGGTATTATGGATCTGGTTATCAAGCACGTTATCCCTACACAGTGGATGTCAAAAGAAACCAAGATTTACATCAACCCGACCGGCCGTTTTGAAATCGGTGGCCCGATGGGTGATTGTGGTTTGACGGGCCGCAAAATTATTGTCGATTCTTATGGCGGTATGGCGCGCCATGGCGGCGGCGCATTCTCCGGTAAAGATCCATCCAAAGTGGATCGCTCTGCCGCGTATGCGGGTCGTTATGTGGCAAAAAATATTGTCGCTGCCGGATTGGCGGATCGTTGTGAAATTCAGGTGTCTTACGCGATTGGTGTGGCAGAGCCGACATCGGTTTCTATCAACACATTCGGTACTGGTAAAGTTTCAGACGAAACCATTATCAAACTGGTGCGTGAATTTTTTGATCTGCGTCCATACGGTCTGACCAAGCAGCTGGATTTGTTGCAGCCTATCTACCGTCCTACTGCGTCGTACGGTCATTTTGGCCGCAACTCGGAAACCATTACGTACAACGGCCATCAGTACACCACCTTCACTTGGGAGCGTACGGACAAAGCAGCGGCATTGCGTGATGCAGCGGGTTTGAAATAATAGTTACAGAAGCAGTTCAAGACCCCGGCCATGTGCCGGGGTTTTTTATTTGATAAAAACGGCATCAATAATATTGTTGGCCAGTGCGTGGTTGGATTTCACAATTTCCAGCGTCACATTCCGGTAATCATTGGTGAGCCAGGTTTTATAAGGCTGAGGTGAGCTGTTGTAATCGTAATCCTGTTCTTGCAGCACCGAGTCGGATTTTGTGTCGACCAGTTTTACATGCGCTGTCATCGTAAAGTGCATCATCGGCACCTTCCCGTCATCGCTTTCAAACCCCGCTTTGAGCACCTGTATTTCTATCATCGTCTGGTAATCCCACTTTGCGGCGACATCACTCATGGATTCACCAGTTTCAGGTGCTGGCAATGTGCCGTGACTGATCTCATATTGCGCTAGATAATTATTTTGTTGGCTCTGTTCATCAATCGTTGCTACCAACGCAGGGCTCAGATCCGCATTCTTCAGAATCTCGTTAATGCGCTGCTCAAGATTGGCAATGGTTTCTGCAGAAACTACAGGAGTGCTGCCTGCTGACGAACCTTTGACGATGCCGGTTGAAACCAGAATGGGTGTACAAACCAGCAATACCACCGGCGCCAGTGCAGCCGCGCCAATTGCACCGTCGATGCACGAATCCAACCCTGCCAGAGCGCCTTGGCCTGCGCCCTTGATGGCGCCTCCAGCGCCGCCATTTGTAAAATCAGCATGAAAGAATGTTTCGCCGGTTGCCCCTGCGCTGTTCAGATAAACCTTGCCCAGATGCTGGCGAGTATCCGGTGGTAGAGAAGCTGGCGTTGATGCGCAGCCGCAAACAAGCTGGGCGCACAGCAACAGATGTAAAGAGTGTTTATTTTTTTGCTGGGTTATCATACTTATCCAGAATCAGCGGGGTGTCGACCTTGTATCAGATTCTGACGTGAATGGGCTCGGCATGGTAGCCTTGCGCTTTTCCAGACACCAATCTTGCAGGGAGTAAACCTATGTTAACGCCAGTGAATGACCGGTCGCCGAAGGATCAGGATAATCAGGAGCAAGGGTCTGTCGAAACAGCCATTGCTGGGCAATATGATTTTGATATTGCCGAAGTCATTTCTGAAGCGTGGCAAAGAACGGATGGCGTCAAAATGCCATTCAATATTGCACTGAGCATTTATAGCGTGGTGTACATCCTTTCCGTGCTCGTTGTGCCGTATGTCCTGAGTGGCTTCAGCATGGAATTTACCGGTGTGGCAAAACTGATTGGTTTTCTGCTGGATGTTGTACTGGGCTATCCCATTATGGGAGGGGTCATGGTAATGGGGGTTGCGCGTGCGTCGGGGCGTTCTGTGGATTACGGCATGTGCCTGCAATTTTTTTCCAAAACATTGCCGATTTTTCTTTTAATGCTGGTGATGGGGGTGATGGTGATGCTCGGTGTTGTATTGCTGATTATCCCGGGTATCTATCTCGCAATCGCGTACATGTTTGCCATGCTGCTGGTGCTGGAGAAAAATATGAGTACGTGGGAAGCGTTGGAAACATCGCGTCAAGCAGTAACTC